>NZ_JBGSXS010000066.1:0-2344 GCF_041751335.1 Aquiflexum sp. | reverse complement strand
GCTTTGGGGGACTGGGGGGCACATATCATCGACACTGCCCATGAATTTTTGGAACTGGGCTTGCCCTATGAAGTCAATCCCGTGAAATTGAGCGGTCATAATTCCTTCTTTTTCCCTATGTCCACCACACTGGAATTTAAATTCCCCGAACGTGGTATAAAGCCTCCCCTGACCATCACTTGGTATGATGGGCTGGACAATATCCCGGCTGTGCCTGAAGGTTATGGTGTTTCCGAACTTGACCCCAACATCCCTCCACCAAGCACAGGTCAGATTCAACCTATCAAACTCAACCCTGGAAAAATCATTTATAGCAAGGATCTGACCTTCAAAGGCGGATCCCATGGAAGTACACTGTCCATTATTCCTGAGGAAAAGGCAAAGGAATGGGAGTCCAAACTTCCTAAGGTGCCCCAAAGCCCATCCAACCACTTTGCCAATTTCCTAAAAGCATGCAAAGGAGAGGAAAAGACAAGGTCCCCATTTGAAATTGCGGGACCGCTGAGTCAGGTATTCTGCCTGGGTGTAATGGCCCAACAAATGGGAGTAAAACTGGAATTTGACAGAGAAACAAGACAAATCATCAACAACCCGCTAGCCAATCAGGTCTTGGCAGGCATGCCGCCGAGGAAAGGCTGGGAGGAGTTTTATCGGGTTTAGTACTTGAACTTAAATAATCAGAGCCACTGGGGGAATGCCGGTGGCTTTTTTGTTTACTGCTTTCTACGCAAACAAAAAACAATGTTTACTTACAATTATCATGATATTTGTAAGTATTACTTCAAAATATCATGAAATTATTAAAGTAAGCCTAAGGATAAATTGGTTCCCAAGGCTTATAGTCAGAAGTGAATTTGTGAAGCTTCCCTGAGGTATGTTCCTCAATTCTACTCCAAGGATATTCAGAATGGCCAATGTAAAACTTGTCAAAAGCTTGAGAGTATAGGATGTAGATGTAAAAGTTCATAATCTAAAAATGCAAAAAGCCTTGCATTTATGCAAGGCTTTCGCTCCCCCTCTAGGGCTTGAACCTAGGACCCCATGATTAACAGTCATGTGCTCTAACCAACTGAGCTAAGGAGGAATATTATTTACTTTGTCAACCCCCTTTGGTTAACGTGTCGCAAACTTAGCAGGTTGTGCCATTTATTCCAAATGCATTCACTAAAAATTATAACATTCCACCCACTACAATCAATATCAATCCTATAAATCAGGAAGTTATTTTTTAATTTTCTATTCCACCTCAGGTTGGACTTCTAAAGGTTTTGGAAGTTTGGTCAATAATTTATTATAAATATAAGTTACCCCCAGCACCATCAATCCGGCAATCACGGCCAATAACACATTATAATAAGGTGGGGCACTCAATGTAAGTCTAAGAAATATGGTTGCCAGTGCAAATGAAGAATAACGGAAAAGGTTATAGTATTTGCTGGTATACCTCAAAGAGAATAGGAGGATGAATACATCTGTGAAAATCAGGAGCGTATAAAACAGTTTGATACTGTAAATAAACTCATGGGTCTGATAAGCAGAAATAACATCAAAAATACCCAAACCTATAAATGAAACGGTGAGGTAAATGGAAATCAGCTTTTTGATGGCAACAAATCCCTTTTGCTCTTCATAACTTTGGGTAATACGGATATGTCTTTGTGCCCGGTAAAACAAACCCGTGATCAGGAATATCAAGATCGCTCCAAATGCATCGGATACTATCGGGAGTAGTTCATATAAAAACCCCACATCCCAAGTCAGTTCACCTAAATAATGCCCAAATTCCTTGAATGCATCTCTCAGCAACAAGAGGGAAATGATCTCAAACTGTTTGCCTACCGAATCAGCCACTGATTTCGGAATAAGGAAAATCAAGCCTAGTACCTCAAATACCAACAAGATATTGAAAGCCAATTCGATGGCAAAAAACGCTGTGAAACTTTCACCTAAATCGACAATATCCAAATAAGACAAGAGTCCTACCAATAGCCCTATCACAAAAAAGACAACAACAATGTTACTGATCAATTTAGATACAGGGGCACTTTCCCAATGCTCATCCAGTTGGTCAAAAACCTGAATCTGCCAACGAAATAATTTTTTGATCATATTAATTTCTGTTTATTGTTTACTCATGAAACCCCTCTATACTAAAGGTCAGATGGCTTGTAGGTTTGAATATTTTCACCATTCATGTATCAAATTTCTGAGGTACAAATTATGGATAATGTTAACTTTTTGTATTTCAATTAGTTTCTGATGGCCATGATTTTCATAAAATTTCATAAATTTAAGAATTGAGCAAATTTTAAATTGCAAGATAAATCGCTTTAGAAAACATAAA
>NZ_JBGSXS010000065.1:0-28419 GCF_041751335.1 Aquiflexum sp. | reverse complement strand
TTTCCATCATGGACAAGATAAGGAAAAACCCAAAATACTTGGAGTCTATTTTCCCTTTGAACACAATCACAGACTATAGGAAAGGAAGCAAAATCAGTATCATGACCGATAAGATCAACTCCTTTCAGGGAAGTAAGGAAAACATCCTGAAAATGGAGTCAACCAATAATCTGTCCGTCACATTTGCTCCAACTGAGTCAAAAATGACCTACTATATCAGTATCAAGGGAGGGGTCACCTCAAAAGAAAAATACACTGATAAAAACAAAGAAATGGATGATGAAATCCTGAAAGTGATTCAGATGCTAAACAGGGGGAATTTATAATTTAGAGGTGGGTTTTCTAACTAGAAGAGATTTTCCTACAAAATTGTAGGAAGATCGAAGTCCGAAGTAGGAAGACACATACATGTGATAATTTATCCTTGAATTAATTTAAAATTATGCCACTGCCATAATTATTTAGTTCCAAATTTAAAAAACCATCCACTCTTCAGTTTTCCCAAACCACCATTCTGTCACCGAAAACTTCGGAAGATTTAAAATTGAATTTATCCGTGATAAAATCCACTGTCTTTTCGCTGTAAAAAAATACATGAGTGGGATCATTTTTATAGTACCAGTTTTCAAAATCTAAGTCTTCCTTATAAAGCAAAGTCATACAGATCAGCTTTCCATTGGGTTTTAACAGTTTCTTCAATACCTCAAATTCTTTGCAAGGTGTATAAAAATGTTCTATGACCTCGCAGGAAATGACGAAATCATATTGGATTTGAAGAGCGTTAGGATCAGGTGCGAAAAAAGGATCATATTGATTAATCAGGTAACCGGAATCCTGTAAGACTTTTGAAATCACAGGGCCTGTTCCCGATCCGAAATCCAAGCCAACCGATTCGGTATTGAAATTCTCCAAAACATAATTTGAAATAGGAGAAGTGAATTTTTGATATCTCCGATCATTCACATCATTGTTGTGCGTCTCGTAATGTTTCTTTTCTGTCTTTTTGGAGAGCCTAAATTTACTATCCATTAATCTTGCATCACAGGTACTACAGACAAAATATTTTTGACCAACTCTCATGGTCAGTTTACTATCGCAAAGTGTACAGTTCATCTGATTTAATTTTCATAACTCTTTAGGCTTTTTTAGACCCTTGTATTTCCCGATTCTTTTCAATTTAAACTTCCACTTGGCCCTCGAATATTTTGGAATAGATCGCATGGACTGGAAAATAATCAAAGCCAACATCACCAAGGTCACAGGGAATACAGTCTCAAATCCCCAACCTGCATCTAATATTATCCCGAATAAAGTCGGCCCGACCGCAGAGCTCAACACCATTATGGAGGTGAACAGACTACGTACAGTTCCGATATATTTTTGGCCAAAAAACTCTACTTGCAAAGCAGCGACTGTGGCACTCCCAAATCCCACGGACAAACCCATAAATACCATATATACATACATTGCCCAGACATTTGGCACCAACCAAATGACCATTAAAGCAATAAAATAAGGAATCAGATAAAATGGGAAAAATGCCCTTGCCCGGTATTTGTCAATCAAAGGTCCCGCCGTCAGTATACTGAATGCACTCGCCAAAGCAAAGGCCGTCAACCCTCCTGCAATGATCCCATGATCCCAACCCTTAAAGTCGACAATAGCGAATTGATAAAAGAAAAGGCCGGTAATGGCAAAGGGAATGAAAAAAATATTTGGCACCAACAACCAAAACGCTTTGGACTTCATGATATCCCTTTGTCGGACTTTGATTGCTATATTCTCTGTATCATCTCCTTGGGACAATTCGTCTGTTTCAGGTTTCAAATGCTCAGGCTTTAATACAAAAAGAGTGAACAAAATGACCACCGTTGACACCAATGCCGCATTGAGCCAAAGAGATTCCCTCCACCCTACCACCCCGATCAACACCAAAATAAGAGCAGGTAAAATCGCCTGACCCAAAGGATGGCCCAAAGAAGCCAAGGAGATGGCCTTTCCCCTATTGACATCAAAATAACGGGACATGGAGGTAATGGCGATATGGGAATATAAACCCTGTCCGGCCAACCTCAGCCCAAAGAAAGCTAAAGGAATATACCACCAAGCCTGCGCGATACTTAAAAAGAATAAGGCAAGGATAAACAAGCCTGTTGTCCCCAAAGTGAATGTTTTTAAAGGAATGGTATCGATCAGTTTGCCAACTTTGGGCAACATGGCTGCACTGACAATGGTTGCTACACCGTAAAATGTGGAAATCAGCCCATTGGAAAGTGTAAATTCATCCATCAGAAAAGGCACATACAGGGCCAACAAAAATGTCTGCCCAAAGCTTGATAAGGCTGTCATGATGATCCCAAAAACGACCATAACGGTATTTTTTCTAACAAACTGAAGGTAATTCAAAGGCTGAAAGATTGACGATAAAGAAATGCTAAATAAAATACAAATCTACAATAATATTCCAAAACAATCGATTTCGGAGGGTATTTATATGTTATTAAATACCTGATTTTTAATATTTTAGAATAATATTCTGAATTTTTTAAAATATAAAAGTACCTTTGCAACTCAAATAAATTTAAAAGCCTCCCTAGGATGACAGTTACTCCACCCTGAAAATATATTTTTTACAAGTCCCACAATTCTTCGGTCTTGGTGAGATTTTAATTGGCTTTTATTATCCTTTATCCAATTTCCTATTAAACTTATTACAAAACATGACACAAATGTTTTATAGATTATTTCGTCCCACCCAGGTCAACCTCAAGGATGAAGTATTGTCAGGACTGACGGTAGCCTTGGCCCTTGTGCCCGAAGCAGTTGCATTTTCTTTGATTGCAGGTGTCAGTCCATTGGTAGGGCTATATACCGCCTTTATTATAGGTTTAATCACCGCTATACTTGGAGGTAGGCCCGGTATGATTTCAGGTGCTACAGGTGCCATCGCTGTGGTGGTTGTCGCCTTGGTGGTCTCATATGGTATAGAGTACCTTTTTGCAGCAGTGGTGCTGATGGGATTGATACAGATATTGGTCGGAGTCCTCAAATTGGGCAAATTGATCCGTTTGGTACCGCATCCGGTAATGTTCGGCTTTGTCAATGGATTGGCTATTGTCATTGCCATGGCGCAATTTGACCAGTTTAAATTTACCACTGCAGCCGGTGCTGTGGAATGGATGACAGGAAGTCCCCTTTACATCATGGTTGGATTTGTTGTGCTGACGATGTTGATTATCAAATTCTTTCCAAAAATCACCACTGCCGTACCTTCAGCTTTGGTCGCAATTTTGACTATTTCCCTAATTGTTATTTTTGGAGGTATTGATACAAGGACTGTTGGTGATTTGGCTTCTATAAGTGGCGGACTTCCCCAATTTCACCTTCCTTTGGTACCCTTAAACTGGGAAACTTTTATGATTATCCTTCCCTATTCCGGCATCATGGCCGGGGTTGGTTTGATTGAAAGCCTCTTGACATTGACCTTGATTGATGAAATCACCGAGACAAGAGGACATGGCAATAAGGAATGTGTGGCACAAGGTGTCGCCAACCTGACCACAGGATTTTTCGGAGGCATGGGTGGCTGCGCCATGATAGGTCAATCCCTGATCAACGTCAATGCCGGAGGTAGAAGTAGGATTTCCGGAATAGTGGCTTCGATAGGGTTACTGGCCTTTATACTTTTCCTTTCCGCCTATATAGAGATGGTTCCAATGGCTGCATTGGTAGGACTGATGTTTATGGTTGCCATCGGCACATTTGAATGGGCTTCATTGAAAGTCTTCAGAAAAGTCCCTGCCCATGATGTATTGGTGATGGTGATTGTAACTTTGGTAACTGTATTCTTACACAACTTGGCTTTGGCTGTATTGATCGGTGTGATTATCTCTGCCTTGGTATTTGCTTGGCAAAATGCCAAAATGATCCGTACCAGAAAAAGAATTGACGAAGCCGGGGTAAAACACTATGAAGTGTTTGGCCCTTTGTTCTTCGCCTCAGCGATGACTTTTGGACAGAAGTTTGATCCCATCAATGACCCTGAGGCAATAGTCATTGATTTTGCAGAAAGTAGAATCGTAGATCATTCAGGAATTGATGCGATTCATAAGGTGACTGAGCGATATGAAAAAATGGGCAAGACCGTTTATATCAGACATTTGGATACTTCCAGCAAGGTATTGCTGAACAAAGCCGAAAAAATCATCAACGTGAACTATACGGATGACGATCCTAGCTTTAAAATTGTGTTGGAAGAAGATAAAGTGAATGCTTAAGAATTGATTGGATAGACCGTGCAGATAAGGTTTTGTCTGGTTTATTAACTTGCTTTAGTTTTGTAACAAAGAGGAGGTTGATTATCGACTTTTTTGTAACAAAGAGGGGGTAATTATTGATTGGATTGGAGAGTAAAATGGTTTTTGAATAGCGACACAGCTCTAAAAGCAAAGGAAAAATTGTCAGGTATTATTTTTAGTTTTTTTCTAACAGATTTTTAGTTGTTATTTTTTTAAATATATTTCGTCGATTTAATCTCAGCCCATGAAAAAAATTCTTTTGGCATTATACATTCTTCTTTTATCACTTCCAGGATTCAGTCAGGACATCATAGAATGGGATCAGCAATACCAAGTCAAAATGGAGGATTTTCAATCCAAAAGATCCAAAATAGATGGCGAAGTTATCCTTATTCAGACTTCTGCTAAAATGGACTTTGCATTTGCTATGAGCAATTATGAGTTTATGCTGACCAAAAACTTTAACTCAAAAGTTACCAATACTTTTAGCCCAAAATCAGCGGTTTTGATAGCACCAGATTTGGAGACAGCTACGAAGTTGGTCAAGTTTGCACAATACCAGTTTGACCTCAACGAACTTTATACCAGACAATTTCGAAAAATGCTTTATGAGAATAAGGGTGCGTTTTCAAGTATCACTTACATCAATCCTCTTTTTGAAAACGTTCAGAATGAATTGACTGAGCGTTATTCAGAGGCCGCCGAAATAACCAATCTGGGTTTAGAGCAGGAAGTATTGCTGAAACTACATTTGGAGGTTTTAGATGAGATTGCAGAACTGAAGGACTTTTGTAAAACTTGTAAACCACCGAAAGTGAAGAAAAAGTAAAGATCTTCAATAGGCGAATTTGCTTTGCATGAGGGCAATAGGTAAAAGTTTGGATTTGGGTTTATTTTTTAAAGGCTTTATAAAAAGTTTCTTTAATTTATTGGGGTTTATTTTCCATCATCAAATTGCCAGAAAAAATCCATGGAAAAGATATTCAATTTCTTTGGACCACAAGGTACTCCAGCAATACTCGGTTTACTTGCTGCTTTAGTGGTTTTGCTTATTCGCGCCTTGATTTCAAAAAAAGAGAACAAACAATCAGATCAAATTTTCAAAGGCTTATTTCAAAAGGAATTAAAAAAAGCCATAACCACTCGGGAAAGCATAAAAGTTAATGATTTTTTGATGGTTGAAGCTGACTTTTGGAAATTGATCGATAAAACGAGATTAAAGTCAAAAAACAATTTTAAGAACCACTGCGGTTTATTAAATGATTACTTTTCAGAAATGGAGTCAACCGAATTATTGGCATTCAATGGCAGGCTTTTCAAATTGTTTTACAAGTTAAATACCAATAAACTTCAGGCAGCATTTTCTATTATCAATTACTCAGTTCCATTTGAAAATTACCAAGTGTTTTTAGAGTGGGTAATTTCAAAAGGGGAAGTGCTTGCCAACAATTACTCTGACAATCCTGAATTAATGGTTAATGCTGATTTTTCAGGAATCGAACAAGCTCTTGGAATATCTCAATATCTAGGGGAGTTATACTATGCAAAAACTTCTAAATTATTACCTGAAATTGAAGATTTTGATGAAGGCCCTGTACAAAATATAGAAGATTTATCTCCTAAAATGATCCCTGATTACTTCCCTAAATTATGGGAAAAATTTATCACAGACTTACAATAGGGGAAGTAACATATCTGAAGGAATTAAATATCTACACCCAACTTTTTGTAAAAAAGGTATATTACATTCTTATGCTTATTCATAAGGTAAAAAAAACTTGGTATGGTCTCTAGGTGCCAAACAAGAAAATTAAACTTTCATTTGAATCTTCGAGGTCAAAAAAGACCATAAAGGTTAACAGTCAATTCCATGGAAATCTTTATCATTTCTCTTACCGCTTTTCTAGTAGCCATCCTGACTTTCTTTTCTGGGTTTGGCTTGGGGACGATATTGACACCGGTTTTTATGATTTTCTTTCCGGTAGATCTGGCCATAGCCCTGACCGGGGTGGTGCATTTCTTCAATAATATTTTCAAGCTTTTTCTGGTCGTCAGAAATGCGGACAAAGAGGTTTTGATCCATTTTGGGATTCCGGCTGTGATTGCTGCATTTGCAGGTTCTTGGGTATTGCTGAATATTACCGATTGGGAACCGCTATTCAGTTATGAAATGTTTGGACGAACCTTTATCGTCGAGCCGGTGAAATTTATCATTTCTGTTTTACTGATCATTTTTGCTTTAATGGATTTGATTCCCTATTTCCAAAACCTGAAATTCGGAAAAGAAAAACTTCCTTTGGGTGGATTTCTGAGCGGATTTTTTGGAGGGCTTTCGGGTAATCAAGGCGCTTTGCGTTCGGCATTTCTGATCAAGGCAGGATTGTCCAAAGAAGCATTTATCGGAACAGCCGTGGTGGTATCGACCTTCGTGGATTTTACCAGATTGAGCGTTTATGCCACCCGCTTTGCCCAAACGGATCTCAGTGACAATATCCAATTGGTGGTGATTGCCACTTTATCAGCCATAGCAGGTGCTTTTATTGGGAATAAATTGCTGAAAAAAGTGACGCTTGAATTCCTTCAGGTCACTGTTGCCATCATGCTGATTTTAATTTCAGTGGCTTTGGGTGCAGGTTGGATATGATTTTTTCGATGTATATTTAAAAATGATACAACTACATAAAAGATGACCCCTGATGCCAATTTACATCAAAACTTGCTACCACTTTTTCAATACTTTGAATCTTATCAGAACCTTTCTTCTGCTTCCAAGGAAGAAATAGCATCAATTTGTACAACTGTCCAAATCCCCAAAAACAAAGACCTACAGGCAATAGGCCACACCTGTCGGACGATTTACTTTGTCAAAAAAGGTTTATGCCGGATATATTACTACAAAGACGGGGTGGACATCACAGAGTCTTTTGCTTTTGAAAACTCTTTGATTGCCAGGGTTGAGAGTCTTTTTACAGGCAAACCGAGCAAAAAAGGTATACAGACATTGGAAGATTCGGAATTTATCGGGATCGCTTCCCCTGCACTTTTTGATCTATATGATCAATTCCCGGAGATTGAAAGGCTTTTTAGGAAAATCTTTGAAGCTGCTTATGTGGAGACGGTCAATAGAATAGAAAATATTCAGTTTCACACTGCAGAGGAAAGGTATAATGATTTAGTGAAAAGTTCACCTGACCTTTTACAACGTGTCCCACTCAAACATATCGCTTCCTATTTGGGAATTACTCAGGTTAGTCTCAGTAGAATTAGGGCCAAATATTGACGCCCGACCTTTGGGGTTTCTAAAACCCCGAAGGTCTTTTTCCTCAACAAGTGGTATACATTTCATATGCAGATCTAACTAAAAATCTTCTGGGTCAAAAAAAAACCCTAAAGGTTAAGGTTGCCGGTTTTTTTTAACATATGTAAAAGGATTCCCTTTTCCCAATGCTGAATTTTGTATTCAGATTCATTATTGATGGAAAAAGTACAATTGGGATTAAAGGAAAACTGGAAGCAATTTACGCTTCTGGTGATTATCAATGCTTTTGTGGGCGGAATGGTGGGTTTGGAAAGAAGCATCCTTCCACAGATTGCAGAAGTGGAATTTGCCATTGCTGCCAAGACTGCTATCCTTTCATTCATTGTTGTTTTTGGCATTGTCAAAGCTATATCCAATTATTTTGCCGGGGCATTTGCCAATAAAATCGGGCGAAAAAATCTCTTGGTGATCGGTTGGATTTTTGGTCTTCCTGTACCCTTTATGCTCATGTACGCACCTTCTTGGGATTGGATAGTTGCTGCCAATGTGCTTTTGGGCATCAACCAAGGCTTGGCCTGGAGCAGTACTGTTGTGATGAAAATTGACTTGGTAGGTGAAAAGCAACGTGGCTTAGCAATGGGGCTGAACGAATTCGCCGGGTATTTGGCAGTGGCTTTGGTGGCTTTTCTTACCGGGTATATCGCAGCTGAATATGGTCTCAGGCCATATCCATTTATACTTGGTATTGCCTTGGCGGTGCTTGGACTTTTGGGAAGTATATTTTTCATCAAGGATACCAGGAAGCATGTAGCTGCTGAAAATAGTTTTTCAGATATGCCAATGTTGAAAAACATATTCTTGGAAACCACTTGGAAGCATCCTAATCTAGGTGCGGTCACCCAAGCAGGATTGGTCAATAACCTTAATGATGGTATGGCTTGGGGTATCTTTCCAATACTTTTGGCTTCCAAAGGATTCTCATTGGAAGCAATTGGGGTTGTCACAGCAATTTATCCAGCTGTATGGGGTTTCGGACAGCTATTTACTGGGAAGATGGCAGACATCTACAATAAAAAATACCTTTTGTTTTCGGGAATGTTTCTTCAGGCAATCGCTTTAGGACTGTTCCTGTTTGCTGACAGTCTTACCCATTATATCATTCTTTCAGCAGCACTTGGTTGGGGAACAGCCATGGTTTACCCCACATTCCTGGCAACAGTTGCAGAAAATACCCATCCAAAAGACAGGGCAAATTCGGTAGGGGTCTTCAGACTTTGGAGAGATATGGGCTATGCCATTGGAGCTATTCTAACAGGATTAATAGCTGATTCCTTGGGACTGGAGGCTTCCATCTTTACAATTGCATTCCTTACCTTAGCTTCTGCTTTGGTAATCGCAATCAGAATGAAGAATCAATAAACTGACCTATTCTCAAGAAATAAAAGGAACTACTCCTTCTCCTCACCTTCAATAAACTGGCGTTGGATTTCGTCTTCTTCCTCTTTCTTGGTTGTCTTTGCCAGCTCCTCTTTGAAGAACCTACCCTGAAAAATCAGAATGATGGCTACTCCAACAAATATTGAAGCATCGGCAATATTGAAAATCGGCCAAAGTGCGGTATAGCTTCCTCCCCATAAAGGGACCCAATCAGGAATATAACCTTCCCAGATGTCAATGTAAAACATGTCAATCACCTGGCCATGAAACCAAGGGCTTGGTGCATTATAAGGGGCATTGCCTAACCAAGCACCATAAAAAACACTATCGATAAGATTTCCGATAGCGCCCCCCAAAATCATGGATATACAGAAAATATATCCAGTATGCATTTTTTTGGAGATGATATGGTATAGGTAATAACCAATCCCAAACATGGCTACCAACCTAAAAGAAGTCAGGATTAACTTTCCATATTCAGAACCAAGCTGCATGCCAAAGGCCATTCCGGGATTGGTGGTGTAGTGTAGCTTAAGCCATTCCCCTATCACTTTGATCTGCCCGGGGGTACCAAAGTCCATTTGATAATGGACAACCATTTTCACAGCTTGATCAATAATAATCACCAATAAGGCAATGCCAAAATATTTGAAATACTTCATCGATATCAATTCAAAGCCACAGATTTAGGGAAAATTTTTTATATCCCAGCTATCTGTGGCGTGATTATTTAATTACTTAAGCTTTTTCAATCTTTACCATCAACTCGAAATCATCCATATCCAGTAAGACTCCATCAGTCACTTTGCCATTGACTTCCAATGATAACGCTTGGGTTTCAGTTTGAATATAATGCGCAAAATTTGTTAAAGCGGAATTGACTAAATCATCATGCTTGACCACTTTGATCCTGATTTTATCCTGTACCTCCAATCCCATGTCTTTACGAAGATTTTGAATCCTGTTTACCAAATCCCTTGCTATTCCTTCCTGTCTCAGTTCATCGGTCAAGGTAACATCTAAAGCAACGGTGACACCCTGATCAGTAGCAACTGACCAGCCTGGAATATCCTGTGAGCTAATCAGTACTTCTTCCAAAAGCAATTCAATATTGCCATCTTCAATCCGAACCGTGATTTTTCCGTTTTTCTCAATTTCAGCTATTTCAGCTTTTCCCCAAGAATTGATGGCAGCTACTACAAATCGCATCTTTGGCCCCAATTTCTTTCCAAGTAAAGGAAGATTAGGCTTGACGCTTTTCACCAGTACATCTGAGGCATCATCAATATATTCGACAGCTTTGATATTCACCTCAGATTTGATCAATTCTTCCAAGTGCTGTATCTGTCTTTTTGTTTTTTTATTCAAAACCGGAACCAAAATCCGCTGCAAAGGCTGACGTACCTTGATACCTATTTTTGGATTTTTCCTCAGTGAATGGACCAGTGAGGATATCCTTTGCGCCAGATCCATACTTTCTTCCAATTCCTTGTTGATTAAATCTGCATCAGCTGCAACCCAATCTGTCAGGTGAATAGACTCCAATTTGTTCTTCGAAGAGGCTGTCAGGTTCTTGTACAACCAATCCGTGTAGAACGGAGCAAATGAAGACATCAATTGTGTCAAGCTCAACAGACATTCATACAAGGTTTCGTAAGCAGCCTGTTTGTCATCATTCATATCACCTCTCCAAAACCTTTTCCTTGCCAATCGCACGTACCAATTTGACAATTGATCCACCGTGAAGTTCATGATTGCACGGGTGGCCTTGGTCGCGTCATAATTGTCCATGGCAGATTCTACCTCGGAGATCAAAGTCTGCAACTTGGAAATGATCCATTGATCCAGTTCAGCACGCTGTTTTACCGGAATAGCTTTTGATTTTTCATAGACAAAATGGTCTAGATTGGCATAAAGGGCAAAGAAGTTATAAGTGTTCTGCAAGGTTCCAAAAAATCTCCTCTGCACTTCCGCTACGCCTTCCAGACTGAATTTGAGGTTGTCCCAAGGATTGGCATTGCTAAGCATGTACCATCTTAAGGCATCAGGACCATATTCTTTTAATGTCTTGAAAGGATCAACTGCATTGCCCAATCGCTTGGACATTTTGTTTCCGTTTTTATCCAAAACAAGTCCATTTGCTATGACATTTTTAAAAGCCACAGAGTCAAAGAGCATTCCTGCTATCGCATGAAGTGTAAAAAACCACCCCCTAGTCTGATCCACACCTTCGGCTATATAATCGGCCGGATAGTTGGCTTTGAAAGTATCCTCATTCTCAAAAGGATAATGCCATTGGGCATAGGGCATCGCCCCAGAATCGAACCACACATCAATCAGATCGGGCTCACGGAACATTTTTTGACCTTTGGCAGAAACCAATATCACATCATCCACATAGGGTCTGTGCAGATCCATCTCTTTTCCTTCCCATGGCGACTTTTCCAAAAAGCCTTTCGCAATTGATTTTTCTATTTCCTGTTCCAATTCTGCTATAGAGCCGATGCACATTTCTTCAGTGCCATCTTCCGTTCTCCAGATCGGTAGTGGAGTACCCCAGAATCTTGATCTACTCAGGTTCCAATCTACTAGGTTCTCGAGCCAGTTACCGAATCGACCGGTTCCCGTGGCCTCCGGCTTCCAGTTGATGGTTTTATTTAATTCAACCAATCTGTCCTTATAGGCAGTGGTCTTGATAAACCAGCTTTCCAATGGATAGTATAAAATCGGTTTGTCCGTTCTCCAACAATGTGGATAACTGTGTTCGTATTTTTCGACCTTAAAGGCCTTGTTTTCATTTTTGAGGATAATGGAAATGATGATGTCCGTATTTTTGAAATCAGCAGCATTCTCATCATCATTGGTGTAGTTTTTTACATAAAAGTCATCCACACCAAATGTTTTGTGGGCGAGTATGCCATGCTCTTGCATTTTAGCTGCAAGGTATTCGCCTACCACAGGAAGGAACTTTCCTCTTTTGTCCACAACAGGGATATCGTTTTCCAATTCATCTTTGACAAATACCCCCGGTACATTGTTCTGCACCAAAGTCCTGAAGTCATCTGCACCAAATGCCTTGGCCAGGTGAACGATGCCCGTTCCATCCTCGGTGGTTACGTAATCTCCAGAAATAACAGTAAATGCAGGATGAGGTAAGGCAATATCTGCGATCGGAAACAATTGCTCATATTCCCATCCCAACATGTCTTTCCCTTTGAATTCTGCTATTAATTCATACGGAATCAGTTTATCTCCAGCTCGGTAGTCAGTCAAGGAAATTTCTTTGGCCTTTGGATTGAACATGGCCCCCATTCTGGCCTTCGCCAAAATAGCGGTCATCGGTTCAAAGGTGTAGGGGTTGAAAGTTTTCACTTTTACGTAATCTAGGTTTTCCCCGATAGCCAATGCGGAATTGGAAGGCAAGGTCCAGGGTGTTGTGGTCCAAGCCAAAATAAAAGTGTTTTCCTCAACCTTCAGCTTAAACTGTGCAGTGACAGAGGTGTCTTTTATATCCTTATAAGTTCCTGGCTGATTGAGTTCGTGAGAACTGAGTCCTGTACCTGCGGCAGGGGAATAAGGCTGAATGGTGTAGCCTTTGTAGAGCAAATTTTTGTCATAAAGCTTTCTCAGTAAACTCCAAAGGCTTTCTATATAGTCTGATTCAAATGTGATGTATGGGTCATCCAAATCCACCCAATAACCGATTTTTTCAGTCAGGTCATCCCATTCATTTTTGAATCGCATGACCGTCTCACGGCATTTTTGGTTGTATTCTTCGACCGAGATACTCTTGCCGATATCCTCTTTGGTGATGCCCAGTTCTTTTTCAACCTGCAATTCCACAGGCAGTCCATGGGTATCCCAACCGCCTTTTCTTTTGACCTGAAAACCTTTGAGGGTTTTGTAACGGCAGAAAATGTCCTTTAAGGCACGGGCCATCACGTGGTGGATTCCCGGTGTGCCATTGGCAGAAGGAGGGCCTTCAAAAAAAGTAAAAGTCTCCGCACCTTCCCTGTTGGCCACGGATTTGTTGAAAATATCGTTCTTTTTCCAGTATTGCAGGATGTCCTCTCCTATCTTTGGATAATCTACTTGTTTGTACTCCTGGTATTTTTTCACGGTATTCCTTTGTATTATTATTAATTTAAAGGTGTGCTGATAACCCACAATTCACTTTTGTCCGCCATTCACCTTCTTGGGCAATTCAATATCCAATTCCTTTTGGAAAGTACCTTTGCAAAAAAGGCAGGCGCAAAGTTAAGATAATTTGGAGTATTAGGGATAGATAATCAGAAAATTGATTAGCATCAGCTAGAGGCTTAAATTTATTGGTTATGTTTAACTTAATAATTTTCAAACATGAGCAAAACTATCCTAAATCCTATTGCTGTAATGGTCAGATGTCGGATGACCGAGGACAGATGTTTGGTTTGGATAAACCAGATACATTGGATACTAAGGGAGCTAGGAGGGGAATAAAAGGAGGAAAATGCCGTAGGCATGACCGAAATTATAGCCCGGTAATTTATTGCCGGGTTCAAATTGGAAATACAGAACCAAAAGTGCCATCGGCACGACCGATTTTTTATTCACGCTTTACTCGCCAATATTACGCCCCCGGCAAAGCAATCCCCTTAACCTTTCTATAAAGTGCCAATGCATATTTATCTGTCATTCCCGAAACAAAATCAATCAATGCCCTCAACATGGGATAAGGGTTGACATTTTCTCCCCAACCTTCCATAGGAAAATCCTCGGGCAATAATCTCAGGATACTTTTATCTTTACCGGAATAAAGTTCTGTCTGGTAAAACTTATGATTCAGGGCCATGGAAAAAACCTCCAGCAAACCCTCCAATACCTGAAATCCCGCTGCCTCTTTTTCCAGCACCGGTTTTGAGCGATAAATCTTTTGAACAGATAGCTCAGATATTTTGGCCAAAGCTGCTGCGGAAGGAATAATATCCGTCAAAGCCTGATCAAAATCCCCTCTAAGCATTTCCTCCTCCTTTTGGCAAAAAGCAATAACACACTCTTCCACCAATTTTCCGATGGTCATGGCCCTAAGGATGGCAAGTTTTTGTGTCTGGGTAGTATATTTTTCTAGTTTTTCGGGTTTGAATCTTTTTCCGAGAATTTCTGCCATCAAAGCACTGGTCTGCTCAAATGATACCAAGCCCAAAGTACAACCATCTTCCAAATCAATAATACTGTAACAGATATCATCCGCAGCCTCAACCAAAAATGCCAAAGGATGCCTAAGCCAGCAATCCGGACTGGATTTTTCCAATCCTAAAATTTCCGATAAGTGAATATAATCCTGAATCTGATCAGAAAAAAAACCAAATTTCTTTTGGCTCCTTCTATGGAGATCCCTATCAAATACCTGTGCCGGTCTTGGATATTTTGTAAAAGAGGCTAGTGTGGCATAGGAAAGCTTCAGTCCATTATTCTGTGCTACCAACATCCGAAAGCCCTGTGCATTGCCTTCAAAATTACATAGATCCGTCCATTCCTGTTGCTTGACCTGTCCCTTCCATAATACACCATAAGCATGATGTTTGAAAAAATCGGAGATGGCTTCCTCGCCTGCATGTCCAAAAGGGGGATTGCCAATATCATGGGTCAGGGCGGCCGCAGCTACAATCGCCCCTATGTCAGAGGAATGGATACCAATCTCAAGTAGGCTGGGATATTTATCCACCAAATATTCCCCCACAGATTTGCCCAAAGAACGGCCTACACTGGAAACCTCCAAACTGTGGGTCAGTCTGGTATGGACAAAATCATGTTCCGGTAAAGGGAATACCTGTGTTTTGTCCTGAAGATTTCGAAAAGGTGCAGAAAAGATGATCCTGTCATAGTCAATTTCAAATTCACTTCTGAAAGAATCCTGTGCCTGATTTTCCCTTTTGGTGGGATCAAATCTTCCCGATGATAATAATTTTTCCCATTTCATCATGGACAAAATTACTAAAGCTAATTGTTTACAAGCTAATCTTAGGTAAAAAAATAAAGGAAGGCCCCAATTGGCACAATGATTGAATAATTGTTTGAATAAAAAATTAATCACCTAAAACATAATCCCTATGAAAAATCAAATTAATTCCCTGTTTATGGGACTGGCAGTATTGTTTTTGACAGTTTCCTGCGACATGCAAAACAAGCAGATCACCTCTCCTGATGGAAATGCAAAGGTAAATGTATATCTCATTGATGCACCCGCAAACTATGACGAAGTATGGGTTGAAGTATTGGCTGTCGAAATTTTACCTAAAGGAGGTAGTGAGGAAAATGGCAGTTCATGGATTAACCTTGCCCATGAAAGTGAAGACCAAAAAATTAACTTGTTATCATTGGTTGGCGGAAATTCAGCTCATTTAGGCGAAATCGAAGTGCCGGCTGGAGAAATTTCCCAAATCAGACTTTTGTTGGGAGATGACAACTATATTATCAAGGACGGACAAAGGATAGACTTAAGTACACCTAGTGCGCAGCAAAGTGGATTGAAACTTAAAATCGATAAGCCTTTAAATCCTGGAATTTCCTACGATCTGATCATTGATTTTGATGCTTCACAATCTATTGTAAGGGCCGGTAATTCCGGTCAATATATCTTGAAGCCAGTCTTACGGGTTGTAGCAGAAGAATCATCAACTATTGAAGGAACCATTCTGCCTTTGGAAGCTGGACCTGTAGAAGTCACAGCAGTTTTGGGCGATGAAACTTTGGGAACATACACAGATGAAAGTGGAAAATTTGTTTTGAGGGGATTAAAAACCGGTAGTTATATACTTGAAATTGTTCCGAATGAAAGTTATTTAGGAGTAACTCTAGAAGCAGTGGAAACTGAAACAGGTAAAGTCACTTTAATTGATCCTATACAATTAGAAGTGGTCGAAGAATCAAGCGATTCTGAAGATTAATTTTTTTGGGTGACAAATGGTGACACTTTAGTTCCCCTGTTTATGCCCAGGATATGGCTTCCTGGGCTTTTTTTTTATTCAGGCCTCATATTAACTTATCTTTCCTCTATCTTTCCTATTTTTGAAATGTGAAAATTAAACAACTGTTTATCGTATTACTGCTAATCCTGAATTTTGGCTGTTCAGGGACTGAGGAAAGATCAACTGCTTTGGTCAATGTGTTTCTGGTAGGCACTCCAGGTTTTTTTGAAGAAGTGGGAATAGAAATATTAGGAGTGGAGGTAAAAGTAACAGGAACAAGAGGTCAGGACAATGCTGAGGCGGTTTATTTACCTAATCTCCAGGCCAATAAACAGGCTAACTTATCCACTTTGGTCCATACAGGACAATATCTGATTGGTAGAGGTGAGTTTTTGGCAGGTGCGATTACCGAGCTGAAACTTGATTTGGGTGATGACAATTACCTCATCCTAAGAGGAGACAGATTGGTTCCTAGGTTTGTAGATGCATCCGCTGAAAAACCTGTCATGTCGGTGAGTATTCCCTTGGATGGCGGTATATCCCATGATGTTTTTATTGATTTCAATACCTTGGAATCAATCCTGCTTACGGGAGGAAGTCAGGGAGAATTTATATTGGCCCCTGATTTCAGGACATTTACAAGCCTCAATACAGGAGAGATCGCAGGCGTAATTCGCCCGCAGGGCCAAAACCCGCAGCGCCAAAAATCACTGATCTTGGCCATCCAGGGGCTTGATACCTTGGCAAGTACTACCCAGAATATGCAGGGGAATTTTCTACTCAGGGGATTAACAGGTGAGGTTACGGTTTTTATCTATCCATTCAGTAATGAATTTTTACCGGACACCATAAGAAATGTCATTGTAGAACCCCGTCAGAGGACTCAACTGGAAGAAATAAACCTTCGCCTAAATCCATAAAATGAATCAGGACGAAAAATATATGCTCCGGGCATTTGAACTGGCATCCCAGGGCTTAGGTTCTGTAAGTCCAAACCCTATGGTGGGTTGTGTGATAGTCCATGATGATAAAATAATCGGTGAAGGATACCATGAGGAATATGGCAAAGCACACGCCGAACCAAATGCTGTAGCATCCGTCAAAAACCCTGATTTACTACCTTTATCCACAGTATATGTCACATTGGAACCATGTGCCCATTGGGGAAAAACACCTCCCTGTGCCAATCTTCTGGTGGAGAAAATGGTAAAAAAGGTGGTCATCGGAACTGTGGATACCAACCCACTTGTAGGTGGCAAAGGCATTCAGATCTTAAAGGATACAGGAATTGAAGTGGTCACCGGTGTATTGGATAAAAAGGTAAGAGAGCAGAACAAGAGGTTTTTTACTTTCATGGAAAAGAAAAGACCTTACATTATTTTAAAATGGGCACAGACCAAAGACGGCTTTATAGCCAGGGAAAATTTTGATTCCAAATGGATCAGCAATCCCTACAGCCGCCAATTGGTACATAGATGGAGATCTGAGGAAGATGCCATTATGGTGGGTACACTCACTGCCAAATATGACAACCCCCAATTGAATGTCCGCGAATTGCTAGGGAAAAACCCCATAAGGATAGTAGTTGATAGGAACCTGACCCTTGATAACGGTCTACATCTCTTTGACCAAAGACAAGCCACTATTTGCTACAATCAGGTAAAAAGTGAAAAATCAGATAATCTGGAAAGGGTAAAGCTTCCTATTGGATTTAATCTTAAAGAAATCCTGACAGACATGTATGAAAGGAAAATCCAAAGTCTCATAGTAGAAGGCGGTGCCCAATTGCTCAATAAGTTTATCCAAGAGAACCTTTGGGATGAAGCGAGAGTTTTTACTGGACAGGTTCAATTTGGAAGTGGGATTCCTGCACCAAAAATCCATGGAAGTATTATTAATGAAATGGAAATTATGGGAGATTTACTAACCATAACAAGGCCAATTTCCTAAAACTCGCTAAGAAACTGAACCTATCCCAAATCTTTAAATACTGCCTTATCTTTCATGGCAAGTCATCTCACGTCTCATATCTATAAAAAAATGTCCGAATCGATCTTTTTACCCGAAGCAGCTACCAAAGCTGAAAAATACCAGGCCTTACTCCCACAAATTGAAGCATTGATTTCTTCTGAATCGGATGTATGTGCCAATCTGGCCAATGTGGCCGCAGTACTGAAAGAAGCTTTTGGCTTTTTCTGGGTCGGATTTTATCTGGTCAAAGGTGAACAATTGGTACTTGGCCCCTTTCAGGGACCATTAGCCTGTACCCGGATCAATTTCGGAAAGGGTGTTTGCGGGACAGCTTGGAAGGAAGCCAAAACCCAATTGGTGCCCGATGTGGAAGCCTTCCCCGGCCATATCGCCTGCAGTTCTGCCTCCAAATCAGAAATCGTAGTTCCGGGATTCAAAGAAGACAAGGTTTGGATTGTCTTAGATGTGGACAGTGACCTTTTGGATGATTTTGACCAACATGATGTGTCTTATTTGGAAAAGTTGATGAAACTTTTGGATAAAAATGCTTAATCATTAAATGTCATTTTGTTTTTTGTAAATGCCAATTTTTATTACTCGAGATGACAAATTTTGGAACTTCATGCTGAACGTAGAGAAGCATCTCACGAGGTTCAGAAAAAGGATGAATTTGACCCAAAAGGTTCTATGTTTTATTCAGTAATTCAACCGTCTAATTGTACCGCTGGAGATCCCTCGTGCCTACCAATGACATAAATCGGAGCAGCCGTCTTGCTGATCCCGATGGCTATCGGGAGAAGGGTCTCACGAGGAACTGTAAATGATAAATTGAACATAAATAGAACCTCTGGAGATTCTTCGTACCTCAGAATGACGGATGCCTAGGGGGTAACTTGATGTCATTCCTTTTCTGAACATTTCAAAAATGTTGGAGACTCGGGATGACGAGTAACCTGATGTAACTGCCTACTGAAAACTGCGACTGCCGACTACTTCACCTCCCACTTCTCAAAATACTTCGGATCAAATGCCGCCATTTTATCCAACATTTCAACAGGGTCATCACTGACAATCAAAAGGTCTAATTGGGCTTTGTGGAGAAATCCCTCTTGGACCGCATGGTTCAAAAATGTAATCAACCCATCATAATACCCATTGACATTATACAGAGCAAGAGGTTTTTGGATATAGGCCAATTGGTTGAGTGTCATAATTTCAAAAAGCTCCTCAAAGGTGCCAATACCTCCCGGCATGGCAATAAAACCATCGCCTCGCTCCGCCATCAGCCATTTTCTGTCACGCATAGTTTCCACTATGGTAAGTTCAGTACAACCTTTATGTGCCACTTCAATGTCAACCAATTTTTGAGGAATAATACCATATACTTTTTTCCCAGAAGCCAGCATGGCATCAGCGATTACTCCCATCAATCCTACATTCCCCGCTCCATAAACCAAAGCCAAATCCCTCCTGATCATTTCTTTGGCCAATGCCAAAACACCTTGCTCATAGGCAGGGTTTTTACCTTTATTGGATCCGCAGTAAACAGTGATTTTTTTCATTTTGGGCTTTTTTGAAGATGATAAAATGGATTTAACAGTTTCTTAGCTATAAGATGACTTTATTTTTAAAATGGTGGGAAGTCCGAAGTTGGGGAAATTATATTAACAATTCATGAAATGGTTTGAAGAAGGTGGATAATTCGAATTGAACTTACCCTCAAAGTATTTTGGGAAACCACTTTCTTATCAGTATAGACGTAAATTAAACCTATAGATGATTAAACTATCATTTCAGGCCATGTCATGTTGCGTCCTGAAATTACTTGACACTTTTTGATTGTTTTTTTTTGTTTCCCCCCTTCATCTTTCATCTAAGGAGATTGCCACGTCGCACGAAGGACTGTTCAAAATATCAAAGTTTCTCAAGTGCTCCTCGCAATGACGCACCACCTTGTCATCTTCGGACTTCCGACTTCCTACTTCCAACTTCAGCCACGATAAGCAAAGGAAACCAGATTACTTGCATCATTACCACAATTCCACAATGTATATATAATTTTAAAATTCTATTTTTGGTTTATGAAAATCTGCTTTGCTACAAACAATAAAAAGAAAATCGAAGAGGTAAAATCTGCATTAGGGCCTGATTTCACAATCGTTTCACTGGAAGAGATAGGGTGTCACGAGGAGTTGCCGGAAACTGGGGAAACTTTGGAGCACAATGCGTTTCAAAAAGCCCGATTTGTAAACCAACATTACGGAGTGGACTGTTTTGCAGATGATACCGGTTTGGAAGTAGAAGCATTGGATGGTGAACCGGGGGTTTATTCGGGCAGGTATGCAGGCGAACCAAGAAGTGATTCCAGAAATATTGATTTGTTGTTGAAAAATATGAAAGATAAATCCAATAGAAAAGCAAGGTTCAAAACCGTCGTTGCCTTGATTTTGGAGGGGAAAGAATATTCCTTTGCGGGAACTGCCGAAGGGGAGATCATTCATGAATTAGTGGGTTCAGGAGGTTTTGGATACGATCCTGTTTTTAGGCCAAATGGATTTGACAAAACTTTCGCCCAATTGACCATGGAGGAAAAAAATGCCATCAGCCATAGGGGCAAAGCTGTAAAGGCTTTGGAAGACTTTCTCAAATAATTTATTAATTTTAGCCTCCATGAGCAAACCCTTTATAGTTGGAATTACAGGAGGAAGCGCCTCCGGAAAGACACTTTTTTTGGACAAATTATTACACTCTTTTGAACCTGGGCAGGTTTGCTTGATTTCCCAGGACAATTATTACAGACCCCGTCATCAACAGCCTATGGACGAAAAAGGAGTCCACAATTTTGATACACCCAATTCCATAGACTTTGCCCAATACGCGGAGGACATCAAAAAAATCCAAAGTGGGGAAACTGTTTACCGTCAAGAGTACACTTTCAACAATCCAAATAAGAAGCCCAAAATGCTAGAGTTTGCTCCTTCCCCGGTTGTGGTTGTGGAAGGTATTTTTGTATTGTACTATCCCGAATTGGCCGATTTGTTGGATTTGAAAGTTTTTATAGATGCCAAAGAATACATCAAATTAAAACGACGGATAGTCAGAGATAAAGTAGAAAGGGGGTATGACTTGGATGATGTGCTTTATAGGTATGAAATGCATGTGATGCCCACCTATGAAAAATATATTGAGCCTTTCAAACACGATGCGGACATAATCGTACCCAATAACCATAATTTTGACAGAGCTTTGGATTTGATTAGGACATATTTGAGGTCGAAAATAAAGTGATTGTATATTTCATTTTTTGATTAACCTTATATAATTACGCTTATGCATCATTATTTCAAATAAAAAAAGGCTGTCCTATTCCCAGGACAGCCTTTTTTTATTATAAATAATTGTTTTAATTATTTGGCCAATTACCCCAAATTGAGCAGTGACCTGCATTGTCAGTTCCAGCCAAATCTCTTTGTACTCCTGAATAAGATGCATTCATAACCGCTCTAGGGCTGAACCGAAGTCGACCATTTCTAGCAACAAATGCTGCACCAAAATGCTCTTGGCTTAATCCATGTCCCATCTCATGAAGGACGATTGTTTGGACATCTGCCGTTCCTGGGTTACCTGTGGTTGTCCAAAGAAATCTATTGTTATAATATATTTCTCTTAAGGATACATCAAATTTGCCATCATTGTTGGTGTCCACAAAATTGCCATCTGCATCTCTAAATGCAAATGTAAATGTTACTCCCAATATAAACCTCGAACCGTTAGGTACTATCTGATCAAAAAATGCAGGTGGCATCCAACCTGCATGGTTGATATCAGCGATATATCCTGCTGCACCCCCAAATCCAAATTGTGCGGCTACAACACCCACAGCAATTGGGACATTTCCGATTCTATTTAGGCCAATGTTAGAACACCTTGCATTTTCCCAAGTTGATATGGCATTTTCAATTGCCGGTTCAGTATCATTGACAGTTAACCCGGAAGGTGCAGCTGGTCTAAATCTGTCAATGTAGTATGAAATATCTGTTTCCCCGGATATCCTTAAATTTGGTGCCCAATCAAAAATAAGTTGTTTGTTTCCTCGGTCTGTGAAAATCAAAGTTCTGCCCACCTCGTCGCTTTCTTCGGCAGTAATGTAGGTTGCACTGACCAATACCATATCATAGGGAATTTCTGAGTTAATTCTGGCCGATTCATTTACAGGCTGAAAAGGAACTGGATCAAATCTCTGATCTGAATACACAACCGGGTGTCCGTCTAAGAATTCTTCGAGTTCCGTACCATTTTGAATGTCTTCATTTTGTCAAGAGAAGAATCCCAATGAAAGTAAGATTGCAATCGGGTAAATTTGTTTTTTCATAAGAAATTAAATTAGTGGTTGACAAAATATATTCTCTTAATATAATTACTCAAAATTCATATTGTTTGAATTAAACTTCATTTTTTTGAAAAAACTGCTAAATTCTTTCATTTGGCTATCAATTATAGGCTGCGAACCTCAAATATTTTGAATCAAAATATCTACTGCGCGAATGTAGAAAACGGACCTGACCTAGGTCCAATTTTCCATATCTACTCGGTTAACAACCTGATTATCAAATAAATTATCTTGAAAATTGTTTTTATTCGGTCAAATTATGTTTGTCTTTGCAAATCTTTCTATATTTGCTGCCCGTGAGAAAAAAAGGAAAAGATATAAAACTCTGGAAACAACGCGTCACTTTGATGTTGACCATGTTGTTTTGTATGCTTGTAGCCGGAACCGAATACCTACCTCAGCAAGCACAGGAAAATTCTCCAGTAAAGAAGGAACAGTCCAACAAAGCGGACCAATCTTCCGACAATCAGACTTTTTTAAATATTGCCATAGATGCGGTAGTGCCTTTTGTTACCGTACTTTCTCAACAGGTCTTTTACCTGATTTATGAAAATCTGGTTTTTGAAAAACCAACAGTATCAGACTTAGGAGTATCTATTCCTGTTAATCTTCCCTACTGGGAAATATTACTGGAAAGGATCATTTCTCCCAATGCTCCCTGATTTTTTACAATTCTCTAATTCCCAAAGCTCTACTGAGCTTACAATAATCAATCGTAATCAAACAAAACAATTAATAATATGCGTAACCAAGGCGTTATCGTGTTTTTGACAGTGGTGGTCACAGCATTGTGTCTATATTACCTGTCATTCACATTTGTATCTAACAATATCAACCAAAAAGCTGTGGAATATGCCACAGATGAAACTGGCAACGTTGAGTTTGCCAAAAAACAAGCTTACCTGGATTCTATTTACAGGGAGCCGGTTTATAACTTCATAGGTGCCAAATTCACCTATAAGGAAATCAAAGAAACAGAATTGGGACTTGGTCTTGATTTGCAGGGTGGCATGCATGTTACCTTGGAAGTTTCACCCGTGGAAATTGTCAAAGGACTATCCGGAAACAGTAAAGATGTAGTATTCAATGCTGCTTTAGATGAGGCATCAGAAGCTTCCAAAACCAGCAATGAGAAATTTGTTGACCTTTTTTACAGCGCTTGGCAAAATAAGGCTGCAGGTCAAAAATTGAGTGGGGTATTTGCGACGGCTGCCAATAGAGGTAGAATATCTCTTGAGACCTCAGATACTGATATTCTCAAAATCATTGATACGGAAGTTGAAAATGCCATTGAGCGTTCTTTCAATATCCTAAGAACCAGGGTAGATAGATTTGGAACATCGCAGCCTAATATCCAAAGAATCCAAGGTTCCGGTAGAATTCAGATCGAATTACCTGGTGTAGACAATCCTGAAAGGGTTAGAAACTTATTACAGGGAGTAGCAAAATTGCAGTTTTGGGAAGTAGCTGAAGTAAATGAATTCCTTGCAGAACTGGAATCCGTAAACAGCCTATTGGTGGCAGAGTCCCAAGCCACCAAAACTGAAATCGCCACTGATTCTCTGGCAACTGAACTTGAAGGAGAGGATTTGGCTAGTGAACTTGAAAGACAATTGGCAGAGACCACTGAACCTGATGATTTTTCTTCACAGGTTTCCCCCATCTTCTCACTGACCAAGTCCAATGCAGGACTGGTTTATGAAATCAGGGATACCGTTGCGATCAACAGGATTTTTGCTCGTGAGGATGTTAAATCCTTACTTCCAAGAAATATTAAGTTTTTATGGTCAGTGAAGCCTCAAAAATCAGATAACTTGGAATTATTAGAGCTTCATGCGATCAAAATAAGCAGAACAAGCGATCAGGCACCTTTGGAAGGTGATGTAGTCACGGATGCACGTCAGACTTTGGATCAGACTTCAAGGCCTGCTGTCAGTATGCAGATGAATGCAGATGGTGCGAGGAAATGGAGAAAACTGACTTCTGAAAGTATTGGAAGAAGGATTGCAGTTGTTCTTGATGATTTCGTTTATACTGCTCCTATGGTACAGGGAGAGATTCCGTCCGGGCAATCAGAAATCACGGGGAACTTTACCATGGAAGAAGCCAAAGATTTGGCCAATATCCTGAAATCAGGTTCACTTCCTGCTCCTACCAAGATCGTAGAAGAAGCAATCATCGGCCCAACATTGGGTAAAGAAGCACAAAGTCAAGGTATCATTTCAATGGTGGCAGGATTAGTTTTGGTGGTCATGTTTATGGTTGCCTATTATGCCAAAGGTGGATTTGTAGCTATTGCCGCTTTGGTCTTCAATATCTTCTTTATCTTGGGTATTTTGGCACAGTTGGGTGCGGCACTTACATTACCGGGTATTGCCGGTATCGTATTGACCATTGGTATGTCGATTGATGCCAACGTGCTGATTTTTGAAAGGATCAAAGAAGAAATCCGAAATGGCGCAGGATTGATTGCAGCCATCAATGAAGGCTATAAGAAAGCTTTCTCAGCAATCCTTGACTCCAACGTCACGACATTCCTTACCGGTGCTATATTGTATGCCTTGGGTCAGGGTCCTGTCAAAGGATTTGCGATTGTATTGATGATCGGTATTGCCTCTTCATTCTTTTCTTCGGTATTTATTACAAGGGTGATTGTACATTGGTCTACCAAAAAAGGTGACAAGAGCAATATTTCCTTCTCAACTCCATGGGCCAGTAATATATTGGGCAACCTGAACATAGACTTCCTCAGCAAAAGGAAAATCGCCTATATCATTTCATCCTCAATTATTGTGATCGGTTTGGCCATTGCCGCCATCAACGGATTGAAATTTGGTGTGGATTTTACAGGTGGACGATCCTACATAGTAGAGTTCTCCCAACCTGTGGTGGAGTCTGATCTGAAAGTCGGACTTGATGGTGAATTTGACGGTTCTGTGGAAGTAAAGACTTTTGGAGGAAACAACATCGTCAAAATAACTACCTCTTATTTGATCAATGAAGATGATGATGAATCAAACGCGGAAGTTGAAAACAAAGTAAAAGAAGGAATCGCCAAGATAACCGGTTTAGCACTTACTACAGGAACTGAAATTGGTGATGGACAATTTGTCATCAGGGGTTCCTCAAAAGTAGGTGCTACTGTAGCAGATGATATCAAAAAGTCGTCTGCGGAAGCTATGTTCTTTGCTTTGGTAGCCATATTCTTATACATCCTTTTAAGGTTCCGTAAGTGGCAATTCTCCTTGGGATCTATCATTGCCTTGGTTCACGATGTATTCTTTGTGATTGCAGCATTTGCCATTGCAAGTGCGCTTGGGGCTACATTTGAGATCGATCAGGTCTTTATTGCGGCAATGCTGACGGTGGTAGGTTATTCAATCAATGATACTGTGATTGTATTTGATAGGATCAGGGAAAATATTGAATACAGAGGAACCTCAAAATTGGTAACCATGTTCAACGATGCCATCAATCAGACCATGGCAAGAACGTTGATCACATCTTTCACAACTTTGATAGTGGTATTGGTATTATTGATCTTCGGAGGGGAAGTCTTAAGAGGATTTTCATTCGCCTTGTTCATTGGTATATTGGTTGGTACCTATTCCTCAATATACATTGCATCTCCAATAGTGGTGGATTTGATGAAGAAAGAACTGGCAGCGGAAAGTCTACAGGACCCTGCTAAAAAGACAGCTTGATAAATGCGTAAAAGGCATAATCGGAGCAGCCCTTCCTAGGACAGGCAGGCGTCATGCTTCTCCCGAGGATCAGGAAATGATAAATTTAACCACAAGGGTCATGTATTTTCATTGTAATTCAAATGCCTATTTGTACCGCTGGAGATTCCTCGTGCCTCGGGAAGACGAGAAACTTGATGTCATTTCAATTCCGTGAATTCTATCATTGTTGAAAATTTCAAAGGGAGATAGACCAAACATCTCCCTTTTTTTGTGTTTTTTTTGAAAAAATACCCTGAACACGGGATTTTTTTGATTTTTTATTAAGCCTACCTTGCAGATTGAAAACTGCCATTAAATGTTAGGAAGTATTTATCACACGGTGATAGCTGTCAGTTTATTAATCTCTTTTTTTAGTTTGTTTGCCACTAAGAAAGAAGAGTTGTCAGTACACCGCTTAATTGTAGTTATACTGGCTTGGGTATTGGTTTTCGAGTCCTTCGGTCTGATCTCTGCACGACAAAAAATCAACAACTCCCTTTTATACAATGTATCATGGGTGTATATAGAATCCATACTCATTATAGCCTACTTTTATCTCCTCGAAAAGAGTCCACGGTTCAAAAAAAGAATCCTACAAATCAGTATAAGTATCTTGGTATGGGGTCTTGTCAACAGTATATTCTTTCAGCCCATTGCTCTTTCCTTACAATATTACTCACTGTTACCTTTTGGGGTCTTTATTATTTTTCTTACCATCCGATTGTTAAAAAACATTTTGAACTTACAGCTATATCCTGACCACAACCTGCTGACCATCCCCCATTTTTGGATCAGCAGTACACTTTTATTTTTCTACTGTGAAGCTTTGCTATTGTTTGGGACTTATCAGTTAAATCCCGCATTTATTGTAGAAAATGTGACTGTTTTATTTGGCTTCAATAGATTTATGGCTGGAATGATGTATCTTTTTTTGGGGATTGTATTTCTTTTTCCACATCTTGAAAAAAATTCCACCATCAAAAAAACAGGTTTGGTATTTCTTTTAATTATTCCGAAAATTTCATTTATATTATTGTTTCCTCTAAAAATTTAAAAACATGACCAGAGATGAATTAGAAACATTTAGAAATGCTTATCAAAAAGCGGCTAAAAAAAGCATCAAAGCCTATAATGGAATTGGTAAACCGATTGCTGAACAATCTGACTGGGTTTGGTTTGACCGAAAAACCCTTGAAAAATTATTGGATATGACTGACCCTGATAAAGGGGGAATCAAAATCTATTTCGGTCAGTATGACGAAAAAAATGTTGTAATGCTTCCCGAAGACATGAGAAAAAAGCATGATTATGTAGGAAGGGTTTCTATTGCTTTGATGGCATGCAACAAAACCGAAACAGAATACGAAGACATCTACTCAGCGTCAAATGAAACTCAGGAGACTTCCAAAATGATGCTAATGAGCAGAGATGGTGGTGAAAGTCCGGTAAATGCAGGTGATGTTTGTCCTCCTGATTGTCAACCATAAATAATCTCAATGGAGCTCTTTTATTGGTATAATATTTTGATCATTTTAGGAATGTTCTTAAGCATTCCTTATTTTTTTGTTGGAGATATTGAAAACAGGAGAAAACATTTGGTGATTTTCCTGATTTTGCTTTTTATTTCATTAGTGGAAATTTTGGGTAAGTATAAGCAGCTTTTAGGTCAGAATAATACCCTGATTTATAATGTTGGGTAAATTATAATTGGCTTGTCACTGAAACTATATTTCTTTTCTTTGGTATTCACTGGAAAAAAAGAGAAGAAGTTGGTTTTATATTTGTGGTCAGCTTTTATCACGGGGAGTGTTATCAATTTTCTTTTCTTCCAGTCTTTTGGTATTTTTCATCACTATTCATTGGCTTTTTGTAGTTTAGTTATCATTGGACTTTGTTTCCTCTACTTTTATGGGATTTTTTTCAAAAATTGGTATATGGAAAAAAATCTACTTGCAGTTCCTGAATTTTGGATAATTTCCTTTTTTATGTTCTTTTATTCTTCCTCTCTTTTGTTTTTTCTATCTTTTAATTTTTACATTGAAAAGATGGAATTTGAACTATTACTCCAACTAAATTTTTTGATAAATATCCTAGGAGCTTTAATGTATCTTGTTATGAGTTTGGCATTTTATGCTCCGCGAGTGTTTAAGGAACCAGTATATAAATAGATAGAATTGGTTTTATTGAGTTTGAATTTTATCTTTCAATTAACTTGAATTTTTGGATATGGATGCAATTACTTGGTATCATGTTTTGATCATTATTGGGATGCTTGCTAGCATCCCTTATTTCTTTTTGGCTGAAAGGGAAAACAGAAAAAAACACCTTGTCATCTTTTTGATCCTTTTATGTACAAGCGTTTCGGAAGTTAGAGCCAAACAACTTCAACTTT
>NZ_JBGSXS010000064.1:0-1886 GCF_041751335.1 Aquiflexum sp. | reverse complement strand
ACCCATCTTCTGCTTTTCAGAATAAATTTCAGAGTGCGAATTTGATCAATGTGGATAATGTTTTGGCTGCGCTGACAAAGGCTGGGTTTGGGCATTTGGTTGGGCCGTGTAAAAAGGCTGTGTTGGAAGATGTGGATGACCTTATCAACGAACCTAATCGGGTAATTTTAGAAGATGAAGTCCAAAGAAGAATAGCTAAACGGGAAGAACAGCGTGCTCAGCGATAGGAACAATTTGCTCAACAAAGAGATTTACGTCAGCAGATTTACAGTTCTTCAAAAAAAGGAAAAAGATTTAGAGGTCGCTAGAATTTAGTATTGAAATTCATTAACTTATGTTTCATTGATTTTTAAGCTTTTCAATTTTAAAAAAATAAAAATGAAATCTTCGCTCTTGCAAAGTTCAAAAAAATCAAGTGGAAATAAGAATTCAAACAGCATTTCTTCCCCTGCTGCCCAACTACAGGATAACCGGAAAAATACCAAGGACCAGCAGAACATTATCAAATTGGCCAATACCGGTAAAACTTCAGTTCAGCTGAAAGAATTTGCACATCTATTAAATGGAAATTCCACGCTTCAAAAAATGGATTTCGAAGAAGAGGAACCGCTACAAGGAAAGTTAGAAAATATCCAAAGGCAAGGATTGGAGGAAGAGGAATTGATGCAAGGGAAATTCAAAACTATCCAAAAAATGAGTCTCGAAGAAGAGGAACCCCTTCAATGGAAGATTGAAACTATTCAGAGGATGGGCTTGGAAGAAGAAGAGCTACTTCAAGGCAAATTCGAAACTATCCAAAAGCAGGAGAATAAAACAGGTCTTCCGGAAAACCTCAAATCAGGGATAGAAAACCTTTCAGGCTATATTATGGATGATGTAAAGGTCCATTTCAATTCTCCAAAACCTGCAACCCTTCAAGCTCATGCATATGCACAAGGCACTGAAATCCATTTGGCTCCTGGCCAGGAAAAACACCTTCCCCATGAAGCTTGGCATGTGGTCCAGCAAAAACAGGGAAGAGTGAAGCCTACGCTTCAAATGTCACAGTCAAGCGGTGATCCCGCCTTTGCGGGAAAAGGTGGCGTGAATGTCAATGATGATGCTGGGTTGGAGAAAGAGGCGGATGTGATGGGGGAAAAAGCGTTAAATCAGCTTCAATATCAAAGGAAAAAAAGCAAATTAAATATATATTCAGCTCCCATTGCTCAAAGAAATGTTAATTACTCTGGTTATGATGGTAATCGAAGAGTGGCTGTTATAAAAAGTGTTCGCAATTTTGAATCAAAAGAAGGAATCTCATCAGAAGATGCATTGTCTGATTTTCAGATATTGGAAGGCATGGTAAAAATGAACAAACGTGCAGAATTCTTTGGTGAGTTTGACCTAAATAATTATCAGCACCTAGGCCTTCTTTATCATCAAATAAAACGACAAGGAAAGGGCTTTGAAAATGAGAAAGATGAACAAGAACTACTTAAGAAAGACAAACCCTTTAAAGAAAAACAAGAGCAAGAAGCCACAACTTTTGGGCCGGCAAAAAGGGAGGATCTAAAAATTAAAGGATTCTTCAAACTCGCCTTGCTTGGCATGGGTAGCAGTATTGGCTACTACATAACCAGTCTTGGTAAATCCTATGATCACAAACATACAATCGTCATTGGAAAAGAGAACCCTTGGGAATCGAGAAGAGGGATAGTTCCTTTTGTCAATCATCCTATGGAAATGATTGAACCTTGGGGAAAAGATGCCCCGGAATCCCGATTCAAAACAAGACAAGATGAATTTTCTCCCAACAATCCAGAGGATGTGTTTGCTTCCCGAAAGAAGTTTGCTGTAAAAACGAAGGTGGCCATTATGAGTCCTGCGGCAACTGTTAAAAATGAGAG
>NZ_JBGSXS010000063.1:0-25464 GCF_041751335.1 Aquiflexum sp. | reverse complement strand
ACCCAGGATATCCATAAGGAATTGGAAGCCAAGATTTCCAAATTTCTCGGCATGGAGGATACCATTTTATATGCAGCGGCTTTTGATGCCAATGGGGGAGTTTTCGAACCGCTTTTCGGACCTGAGGATGCCATCATATCGGATGCGCTGAACCATGCCTCCATCATCGATGGGGTCAGACTGTGCAAGGCCATGAGGTTCCGCTATCAGCACAATGACAGGGAAGACCTCGAAGCCCAACTGAAAGATGCGGTGGCCAAAGGTGCCCAACAAAAGATCATTGTGACAGACGGTGTTTTTTCTATGGATGGTACCATTGCACAATTGGATAAAATAGTGGCCTTGGCGGAAAAATACGATGCCCTGGTGATGTCGGATGAATGTCATTCAACCGGATTTATGGGTAAGACGGGCCGAGGTGTACACGAATACAGAGATGTGATGGGCAAGGTAGACATCATCACAGGAACCTTGGGCAAAGCCTTGGGTGGTGCCTCAGGTGGATTTACTTCTGGCAGAAAAGAAATCATTGAACTGTTAAGACAAAGGTCAAGACCTTATCTGTTTTCCAATACTTTGGCACCATCTATCACCGGAGCTTCGATTGCTGTTTTTGACCTGCTATCTGAGACTACGGATCTGAGGGATAAGTTGGAAGAAAACACCAAATACTTCCGCGCAAAGATGACTGAAGCCGGATTTGATATCAAGCCGGGAGAACATGCCATTGTACCGATCATGCTGTACGATGCAGCCCTTTCCCAAAAAATGGCGGAAAAATTACTCGAAAAAGGAATTTATGTGATCGGTTTTTATTTCCCTGTGGTACCCAAAGGTCAGGCAAGGATCCGTGTACAGATTTCTGCCGGCCATGACAGACATCACCTCGATCAGGCGATTAAGGCTTTTGTGGAAGTTGGGAAGGAATTGGGGGTGGTGAAGTGAATTCGATCAGGCGAAGGGTAAGGAAACGTTTAAAAATTGTGATATGACGATTTTTGAAAAGCAACTAAGGAAATGATACAAAGAATATATATTGATACTTCTGTTGTAGGCGGTTACTTTGACGAAGAGTTTAAAGAAGATTTAGTGAAATATGGAGACGTATAAAAAAGAAAAGACATTTGACGCAGTAAAGATGATGCGTGAAATTAGAGATGAGATTAGCCAAGAAACTCAAAATATGACCTTTGAGCAATTAGAGGCATATATAAAAGCTAAGCTGAAAGAGAAAGACGCAAAACTTATCGGACAGAAGTAGAAAGCAGAACCGAAATTATAATCGCTAATAGGAAATGTATCGACTTAAGATCCTACACTTTCAAGCTGAGAATCATTCGGTTTTCGATTGGCGCATTTTTGATCTTTCTTTCTTTACCGATTCGATCAGTTCCTCGAAATCCTTTTCAGTAGCGATTGACTTGGAGGTCAATTCTTCATATTTAAGGTAATTTAAGAGAGATTGTATCCATTCCGGATCTTTATCTGCCTTAATCCTGACAATAATTTCATCATTAATTCTTTCAACTTTCATTTTGGAATTCCTGTTTGGAAATATATTTTAATGTGGCTTTTGAAATATAAACATTTGTTTTCTTGTTAGGAATTGTATGTAAAAGTTTATCAATCCAGAATTTAATTGTTTTGCTGAACAGGTTTAATTTGAAGGGGCTAGCTATGTTTTATATAGTGTTTCAATAATATAGTATTACCAGAAAAATTAGAATTGATTGATTCAATTTTCTCAATCAATTTATTATGCTTCCAAAGCATTTAAGAATTCGGGTGGGTTAATTCAAGACCATTTCGTTGATGTCAACAAAATGATTAAAATGGAGATGACCCTAAGGTTTTTATTAGTATCTAAATCAACACATCTTTTTTGAGTAGATGTCATTAAATTCTATTTCCTAAGGAATATATTCTCAATCCTACTTCTATCAACCAAATTCCAATAAAAATACCCTGAACAGGGGATGGTATGGTAAAGAATATTTTGGGATATTGTGAAGGATGATAAGATATAATTTGGACATCACAATCTGTGATGTCCAATCCGATAAACTTTGATATCCTTGAGGTCACATTTTGTGACCTCAATTTCAGAACATGGAGGCAAGAGATATTTGCATTACACTTTCACCGAAAAAAGCCGCCTTGCAAAACAACTGAAAAATGAAAATCTACATTATGCGCAAGATAATATTGTGATATGACTATTGTGAAATATGAACATATAGAAAATAAAATCTTTCAATTTCGGGGTGTACAGGTTATGGTAGATTATCATTTGGCCGAGCTTTATGGCGTTGAAACAAAAAGACTTAATGAGCAGGTTAAAAGAAACAAAAAGCGATTTCCAAATAGTTTTATGTTCCACCTATCACAAAGTGAGTGGGATAATATGCAGTCGCAAATTGCGGCCGCAACAGATCCAACTAATTTGCAGTCGCAAATTGCGACCGCAAAAAGAAGAACCTTACCCTATGTTTTCACAGAGCAGGGTGTATCTATGCTATCATCAATATTAAATAGTGACCAGGCTATAGAAATCAGCATCCAAATCATGCAGGCATTTGTCACTATGCGCAAATTCCTGCTTCAGAATGCCTCTGTATTCCAACGCATCGACCAATTGGAGCTAAAGCAATTGCAAAGCGATGAAAAGTTTAATCAGATATTCAAGGCTTTGGAAGCAGGGCAACCCAAACCTGACAAAGGGATTCTCTTTGATGGGCAGGTCTTTGACGCTTATGCTTTTGTAGCCGATTTGGTCAAAAACGCCAAAAAAGAAATTATTTTGATAGACAATTATATAGATGAAAGTGTGCTCACCCTGCTGAGCAAACGCCAAAAAGACGTGACCGCCACCATCTATACCAAGAACATATCCAAAACCCTGCAACTCGACTTGGACAAGCACTATGCACAATATCCCGAAATCGAGGTAAAAACCTTTTCCCAAAGCCACGACCGCTTTTTACTGATAGACCAAAGCGATTTGTACCATATAGGCGCATCTTTAAAAGACTTGGGCAAGAAGCATGTGGTGAGCGAAGTCGAACCATGGTTTGCCTTTTCCCGCATGGATAGTATGACAGCCTTATTGCTGAACCAATTGAAGAATGTGAAATGAAAGTATTGCACACCTTTGAAGCTGATCCAAAGTGGTTTCTTTAGTATTAAAATCACCACAACCTATTAAAGCAAATGTCCTTGAATTCCATTTCCAAAGAGATAAAGTCTCAAATCCTTCTTAAATCAATCAAATTCCAGTAAAAATACCCTGAACAGGGGATGGTATGGTAAAGAATATTTTGGGATATTGTGATGGCTATGGGTGAAAGAATAGTAATAGTTGCGAGATGTTTGGCAAATGGAAGGAATGAGCGGTAGTTAAGTGAATTAACCCGTTGTAATCAATTTATAGAAACATAAACGTAAAACAATTTATGCAAGTACCTTTAAAAATTTTAATTATTTCATTATCCTTCCTCTTATCACACCTTGGTCATTGCCAAATTACAGACAAAGAATTAGGGAAAACCCCTAGCAACTACACAATCCTGCTACATTCCAGAGAGAATGAAAAGGGATTGCTTATGAGCTATAAAGAATTCAAAAATGGTAGTATTATTGAAGCATCGGAAAAAGAGAAAAATACCTTAATGACTACGATGCTCCTTGGAAGTGCAACTTCTCTATATAATTATTTGTCACATACATATTCTGATTTTAAACCTGTAGTAATTAAGCCAAATGGATTTACAACAACATCTTTTCAAATTAAGTATGAATTTTCAGAGGGTAGTATTTATATAACTCGAATTTTTAAAAACCAAAGTGGTTTAAATCTTATGGCTGCAGAAGATCCTAATAATTATATTCTACTTTATGGTTTTGATATCAAGGATCAAAAGATTTCGAATGAAATTATTGATCATCTAACTAGGCATTTGAAAAGTTCAAATATAGAATTTGGAAGAGTAGATAGGAAAAAATAAACTGAGCAACATTGTGTAGTCCACACTGGGGTTTCATCTATTATTAAGGCAGTTTCTCTCTATCCCACTTTTCTATCGGAAGACAGGAAACAAAATAAAATCCCAAGCATCGGCTATACTTTGTCGTTGGCATTTTGGTATTTCCTCGATTAGTCAATAAAAAAGCCAATTGATTCCTGACAAACTAATTGATTTTCCCCAAGCGTTTCTTATAACACCTCCCCTCACCTCCTCACATTCTTCCCCTTAATCCTCTTCAATTCCTCCTGCAATTTTTCACTGGAAATCCATTCACCCCTGACCATTACCCCTTTGACATTTTTAAGGTGGGATAGGTTATCCAAAGGATTGCCTTCTACCAATACAAAATCAGCGGAAGCACCTTTTTTGATGACACCGAATTGACCTTCTTTTTCGAAGTATTTGGCGATGTTTAGGGAACCTGTTGTCAGGATTTCATTTGGGGACATGCCGGCTTCATGCATGGAGGAGATTTCATTGTGGATAGAAAATCCGGGGACATTGAAAACCTGTGGGGAGTCAGAACTCATGATAATGGGAACTCCGCCACGGTGCAAAGCCATCAGCATTTCTTTTCTGAATTCCAGGTAGGGTTTGACATTTTCTTCTTTGAGAACTCCCTGGTTTTCGAGGAGTTTTTTCTGGTTGACCCACTGCTGCACCTGTATCCCGGGCATGTATTTCATATCGGATTCCAGCCTGAATTCATCCGCAGGAATATAGCCGAAGAATCTTTCAAATAAGGTCAATGTCGGAGCGATCCAGGCTTTTTTGTCCAAAGTCAATTGTACTAAATAAGGAATCCGTGACTTGTCCGCATCCTTAACAGCCATCATGCTGAACGGTCCTGCGACCTGTGGATCCAATTTGGACTTGTCCGTCACCAAAGCCTCGATATATCCATCCATGTGTTCCACCGAGCGATAGCCATTGTTCAGTGAATTGACCAAACCCACATCCAAGGAGATATGGCCACCGAACATGATGTCCTCTTCTTTGGCAGTATTGGCTATGGCGAGGAATTTGGGCATATCCAAACCTGGGTGTAGCTTGAGATGGTCAAAACCTGCTGTTTTTTGTTCACGGACCATTTGGGCACCCATATCCGGATTTTCCACAGAACCGCCGTTCAAGGATTGGCCTGCTGCAAAAATCCTAGGACCTGTGATTTCTCCGGAAGCGATTTTCTTTTTGAGTTCCAAATGGGAGTGGTGCCCTATCATACCTCTGACATTGAGGATTCCATTGGCAAGATAAAGCCACATCACATCCTGAATATAGGAGAAATCATCCGTTTCGGTAGTGGGAATATGGGAGTGCATTTCAGCCAATCCTGCAAAGGCATAAGCTCCTTTTCCATCGATACTTTGGATGGATTTTTTAAGGCCTTTTCCTTTTGCCATGGGCAATATCGCTTCTATTTTACCCCCCTTGACATGGATCAGATGATCTGTTAAGACCTGATCATTTTCCAGGTTGATGATATGGACATTGTTGACAATATATTCCTGTGCCGATACTGGACTAAAGGAAAAACCAAAAACCACCATGAAAAGGAGGGATAGGTACAGCTTATTGTTTATTTGTTTTTGAAGGATGTTCATGGTGTTTGGTTTTATAATTCAATTTTTGATTAACCGCAATGATACAAGTAAATGTGAAAACCAAAAGGATATTTTGTCAAACTCTAAATTTACTCCCGAAGCTATCGGGATTCTTGTCACGTCCTGAATTTACTTTACACTTTTTTTATTATTTTTCTTTTGTTTCTCCCCCTCATATTTCATCTAAAGAGATTGCCACGTCGCACGAAGGACTGTTCAAAATATCAAAGTTTCCCAAGTGCTCCTATCAATAACGGATTTCTTAGCTGCCGTCACCCTGATCCAGATGGCTATCGGGAGAAGGGTCTCTCGAGGATCAGGAAATGTATAATAAACATAAATAGGACCTCTGGAGATCCTTCGTGCCTCAGGATGACGGTTGCCTAGCGGGTAAATTGATGTCATTCCTTTTCTGAACATTTTCAAAATGTTGAGGACTCGCAATGACGCACCTTCCGTCTTCCGTCTCCTGTCTTCATTCTTCATCAATTTTTCCAATCCGAATGATAATATCCACCTGTCGGGTCTTCTTTTCTTTGGAATGTATGTGCGCCGAAGAAGTCCCTTTGTGCTTGGATCAAATTGGCGGAAGAGTCTGAGGTGATCCTACCAAACAGGTAGTTGGCGGCTCCGGACATGACGGGCAATGCATAGGAATGTTGCAGTCCCAACCCAATGATGTAAGCAAGGTCAAACCTGATTTCTTTTAATTTGGTCTTTATGGCCTTGGTCTTTAACAAAGAACTGTTTTCCTTGAACAATCCCGTCATATTTTCCATCAATGAAGAACGGATAATACAGCCATTGGTCCAGATACGTGATATTTCACTGAAGTCCAGATTCCAGTTTTCCTGTTCAGAAACCTGATGCATCAGATTGAATCCAACTTCATGGTTGATGATTCTCGTGAGGGTATAGGCATTTTTGAGTTTTTCCAAAAGGATGACCTTGTCTTCCGCAAAAGCACCGAATCGATGGCTGTACAATACTGCAAGTTCTTCCCGATCTTCTTTTTGACTGGAAAACAACCGGGCTGTGACCGCTTCCGACAATGGACTATAGGGAACATGATATTTCAATGCGGTAGTCAGGGACCATCCTCCTGTTCCTTTTTGTTCTGCTTTGTCCAAGATCTGATCAAGGAGGAAGTTTTTGCCCTCTTTGACTGTCAATATTTCTTCCGTAATGTCCAATAGATAACTTTTCAAACCTTCGGTTCCCCATGATTTCAGGATATTGGAAATCTCGGTGTAGGATAATTTTAGTCCGTATTTCATCAGATGCACCGTTTCTGACAAGACCTGCATCTCGGCGTATTCGATGCTGTTGTGGACCATTTTGATAAAATGGCCGGAGCCATCGGGGCCGATATAGCTGACACAGGCTTTTCCTGTAGCATCTTTGGCGGCTATTTTCTTTAAATAGGGTGCAATGAAATCATAAGCTTCCTTTTTTCCTCCCGGCATCATGGACGGACCTTTTCTGGCTCCTTCTTCTCCACCGGAAACACCCATAGGTATAAAATGAAGACCTTTTTCAATGAGTTCTTTGAATCTCCTTGTGGAATCTTCAAAAAACGAATTACCACCGTCTATGATGATATCACCTTGTTCCAACATGGGTTCAAGTTGCTGTATCTGTTGGTCTATTGCTGCCCCAGCCGGAATCATCAACAATATTTTTCGGGGTTTGGCCAAAGAGCCCACAAAAGCATCAAGATCATCAAATCCCTTAAGCAAGGGAAATTCCTGATTGTTCTCTGCAAAACCACTTGCGATTTTTTCTTCTTTTCCCGGTACATGTCTGTTATATACAGCGGTAGGTACGCCATTTTCTGCCAGGTTCAGGGCAAGGCTTTTGCCCATTACGCCCATACCGATTACCCCAAAATGTGATTCAGGTGCATTGATGTCATCCAGTTTCATAACTTCTTCCAGCAATGTTTCGGGTGCTTTAGAGACATCCAGGTGAATACCATAGTCCGGTTCTTCCCATGTTTCCAATTGGGAATCCAAGAGTCCGGGCTTCATATAATGGCCTTCTCTGTTGTTCATTCTTTGGTGCAGCAATTCTTTGCTACCTTTAAGGTGAAGCCAGATTATTTTGGGGACAACCTGCAGTGTTTCCCGATAATTTTCTCGTAGGGCAGAACAGGCAAGGATACCACCACCGGATCCTTCCCATTGCTGCATACTGTCGGCAAGGTGTTCAAGCCAAGGTAGGCGGTCCTGATCTGTCAGGGGGATGCCCATGCTCATCTTTTGGATGTTGGCCGGGGGATGAAAATCATCCGCATCGAAAAAAGGAAGCCTGAGTTTTTTGGCCAAAAGGGAGCTTAAAGTAGTCTTTCCGCTTCCCGAAACTCCTGTAACAATAATTATCATAGCCGAATTTAGCAAAATTAATTATTTTCACCATGATTAGATGAAGTGCACATGATAGCTACAAATGAATTCAGTACAGATCGTTTTTATTCCAAGAAAGTTGGGGACCTTCATTTTAGGAATCTGAGGGTTTGTCCACCGGAAACCCATATTTTTCAAGTCGCCCAATTTATGGCAAAGGAGAAGGTTTCCATTTTCTTTATAGCCCATTCCGAAAAGGATATTTTGGGATTTGTAACTGATATTACGCTAAGGGATAAAGTTGTGGCCAATCAGTTGCCATACAATACTCCAGTCGGGGAGGTTATGGATAAAAACATCATCTATATCCAAAAGGAGGCTTTTTTATATGAGGCATTGTTGATGATGTTTCAGACCAAAACAAGATACTTACTTGTAAAGGACCAAAGTCAATATGTGGGTTGGATCAGTAGAAATAAAATTCTTTCAGAACAATCCCAAGGACCGTTTATTTTTATCCAAGCTGTTAGACAGGCCATTGACAAAGATGAATTAAAAGAAAAATGGGCGATGGTGCCGGGAATCATCCATGAGCTAGTTGGAACAGGCCTCAAAGCACAAATTATCAATCAGATCATTACCGCGGTCACAGATACCATTACTTTGAGGATCATAGAAAATACCATCAGGCAAATAGGTCCTCCTCCTGCCAAGTTTGTTTTTTTTGTGTTGGGCAGTGAAGGCCGAGCAGAACAAACCCTCAAAACCGATCAGGACAATGCCATCATTTACGAGGACAAGGCCAATGAACATAGGGAAATGGTCAGGGAATATTTTCTGGACTTCGCAGAAAGGGTTTCGGCAGATCTTGACCATGTTGGCATCGTTTTCTGTTCAGGGGGATTTATGGCCAAAAATCCCAAATGGACCCATTCTCTTTCCCATTGGAAAAGGAACTATGAAACTTGGATACAGGAGTCCACCCAAGAGACAGTGATGAAATACTCCACTTTCTTTGATTGCAGGGCTATCTTCGGGGAGTTTAGCTTATTGGAAGAATTAAAGGTCTTTATGGACCAACAATTGGTTAATCCACCGGAACGCTTTTTTATGAATATGGGTGCCAATGCCCTTTTGTATGAGGCACCATTGACTTTTTTCAAAAGTATCAGAACATTTAAGATTGATGGGGAAAAGCACTTTAATATCAAAAAGGCCATGACGCCCTTTGTGGATTTGGCAAGGCTATTTGCGCTGAAACATCGGATTTTTGAAGCAAACACAGGAAATAGGATTGAAGCTTTACGGAAAAGTGGGGTGTTTTCTGACAATGAGGCAATGGAACTTTACCATGCTTACTATTACCTGATGACTTTGAGGTTGGAAAAGCAATCGCTACAGTTGATTGAAAAAGCAGAAGAGCCCAAGAATTTTGTAAGCATCAGCCAACTGACCAAAGTACAAATGGCGACCTTAGTGGAAATATTTAAGGTGATCAAAGAATTTCAGTTGAAAATTAAAATAGAATTTACTAAGAATATATTTTAACAAATAGAAAATATCTTTTTTAATTTTTTTATAAAAGTCTATGATTTAAAACAAAAGTTTTTTTATTTTGTAAAAAAAATAAACCATAAACCCTTTTTATTTCGTGATTGGATTTGGGAAAAAATAGATGGTTTTGCAATGGTTTTATTTTATTTTATTTCAATATCACCAAATTATTACCTGATTTTATTAATTTAATAATTCAGTTTTAGGGTTGAACTTAACCTGAAACAACCAGCATTATCCACAAACAAAAACTCAAAAATATGCTTAGCAATTATCCGCTTTCCGAAGTAGAAAAGGCTTTCCTCAAAGAATCCGGTGTACAGAATATCAGCACATTGATTCCTTATCTTACAGTCGATAATTTTCCCAAATTGGGTTTGATCACGGCATGTAGGTTTTTGGAATGGGCTTCTGAAAATCCAAATGGAGTCATCAGTTTGCCTACTGGAAAAACCCCTGAGTATTTTATTAAATGGACCCAATTTCTTTTAGAAAGCTGGGACAGTAAGAAAGGTAAGGATGTGAGGGAAAAATACGGGCTATCTTCCACAAAAAAGCCGGTTTTGAAAGACCTAACTTTTGTGCAGATAGATGAGTTTTATCCGATTTCTTCCAAGCAGAAGAATAGTTTTTATGATTATGTCAATAAATTTTATCTTGAAGGATTTGGTCTCAACAAAGAAAAAGCGATTTTGATCAATTCAGATGAGATTCCTTTGGCTGATGGAAAGCACTTCAAAGAAGTATTCCCTGATTTAAAGGTTGACCTTTCCTTGAGATTCCGGGAACCTAATAATGGCCTAGAGAAGATCCAGCAAAAATCCATTTACATGATCGATCATTGGTGCGGTCAATATGAGCAAAAGATCAGAGATGTAGGCGGGATTGGCTTTTTCTTGGGAGGAATAGGTCCTGATGGGCATATTGCTTTCAATACCAGAGGTTCCCATTTATTTTCCACAACAAGATTGACAGATACCAATTTTGAAACCCAGGCAGTAGCAGCGGGGGATTTGGGTGGAATAGAAGTATCTTCCAATAGATTGGTGATTACCATTGGTCTGGATACCATCGTGCATAATCCTGACGCAGTCGGTATCATCATCGCGGCAGGGGAGGCCAAAGCTCAGATAGTCAAAGATTCTTTGGAAACACCACTTGACAATGTATATCCTGCGACTGTTTTACAAAAATTGAGAAATGGCCGCTTCTATCTTACCAAAGGTGCTGCGGTGAGGTTGACAGATTCTGTGGATGCATATTATAGGCAGGGAGAGTGGACTTGGGAAAAAACAGAAAGGTCCATTCTGGAACTATGTAAAAAACTTAAAAAGTACGGACACAGACTTAAAATAGAAGATCTCAAAGCAGATCAATATACCTCAATGATCCCTAACTTGTCTGAAGATACTGTCAATCAGGTAATGGAGAGTGCAGTTGAAAAAATCAACAGGGGAACTACCCAGGAAAAAAACCAAGTTCTGTTGCATACAGGCCCACACCATGACGATATCTCATTGGGGATCTTGCCTCATGTGACCAATCAGCTCCAGGAAAACAGTAATGAGGCCCATTTTTCGGTGTTGACGTCAGGATTTACCGCGGTGACCAATACCTTTGTAATTGACACCTTGTTACTGACTAAAAAACTTTTGGATGAAGGGGAAATTCAAATGGTCCATTATGAAGATTTCTTTGAAGTTGGCTATAAATTGAAAACGGATAAAGATATTTATCATTTTTTGACAAAAGTCGCATCTGAGGATCCTGACCAAAGGATGCGTGGATTGTGCCACAGAGTGGTCAGGGCTGTAGTGGATATTTATGAGGTCAAATCCAAGCAAAAGCTAAGAGAAACGATCAACGATATCATCAGCATTTTAAAAAACTCCTATGATGGTGAAAAAAATCCTTCCAAAATTCAGAAACTCAAAGGTATGATCAGGGAGTTTGAGGAGGAATTGGTTTGGGCACACTTTGGTGTTCAGGTGAAAAACGTACATCATTTAAGGTTGGGCTTCTATACAGGAGATATATTCACAGAACAGCCTGACAAAAAACGTGATGTGATTCCTATTCTGGAAATGTTCAAGAAAATTAACCCTACAAAAATAAGCTTAACACTGGATCCTGAAGGTTCAGGGCCGGATACACACTACAAAGTACTTCAGGCTACAGCAGAGGCAGTGCGGCAGTGGGCCGAGGAGAAAGATCTCAGCGAATTAAGGATAATCGGCTATAGAAATGTCTGGTTCAAATTTGAGCCGCACGAAGCCAATGTGATTGTCCCTGTGTCCTTGGGAGATATGTCCGTAATGGAAGACTCCTTCGCCAATTGCTACCTGAGTCAGGTGAATGCCTCTTTCCCAAGTTACAGCCACAACGGAAAGTTTAGTACCGTTGCCAAAAGAACATGGGTAGGACAATTAAATGACATCCAACTCTTATTGGGTAAGAATTATTTCTATCAACATGAAACGGCAAAAGTCAGGTCAAGTCATGGATTGATCTTTTTCAAGGACATGAATGTGGAAGAATTTCTTGCCCATGCCAGAGAACTAGAAAAATCTATTGAAGGATTCTTATAAATTTACGATCCCAAACCAGCACAGGGAAAAAGTAGAATGGTTTTTCATTCTTCTTTTTCTGTTGAAAATCCTTTAAGACCTATTTGTATGCTAAAAACCGAAAAACCTATTCTTGGATTGGATATTGGAGGTACCAATATCAAGGCAGGTGTACTTGTTGGATCAGACCTTGTGGATATCAGAACAATCTCTACGCCTTCCCGTGAAAGTCAGGAATCAATTCTGGAAACCATCGCAGATCTGATTTCTTCTTATCTCCACCATGATTTTTTTGCCATAGGAATAGGTATCCCAGGTTTGATTGATACGGACAATGGAGTAGTTCTTAACCTAGAAAATATACCATCATTTAGACGGGTTCATCTACGGGAGTTTTTGGAAACTAGGTTTGCCAAGCCTGTTTATATCAACAATGACGCTAACTGTTTTGCTTTGGGTGAATATAAATTCGGAGCAGCCCAAGTGTACCAACATGTAGTTGGAATAACCCTAGGAACAGGACTTGGTGCAGGGATTATCGTCAATGGACACCTTTATTGCGGGTTTAACTGTGCAGCAGGAGAATGGTGTTCAGCGCCATATCTTGACCAAGATTTTGAGTTTTATTGCAGCAGCAAGTTTTTTCACTCTAAATTCAATGCAAAGGCCAAATCATTATCAAAAAAAGCGTCACTAGGAGATGTAATGGCCCTAAAAGCTTACAAAGAATACGGCCATCATTTAGGAGAACTGATCAAAAACATACTGTATACTTTGGCCCCACAAGCAATTGTTTTGGGAGGATCTATCAGAAAGGCATATCCATTTTTTAAAGAAAGTATGGAAGCCAATATTTCGACATTCAAATACCCTTCCGTCAGCGCAAATCTTAAAATTTTGATTTCAGATTTGGATGAAACCGCCATTCACGGTGCTGTTGCGCTTGTTGATGAATATGCAGTTCCGGTTGATACTATAGGTAATCCAAGTTAATCCCCATCATCTTGTCAATTCGAAATATTATTTGGAATGGGCAGTTTATTTCCCATCAGGTATAAAAATATTCGTAACTTTCGGGTCAATTGAACCCGAATATTATGATATATAATTCCATTATTGAGACCATAGGAAATACACCTATGATCAGACTCAACAAACTGAATAAAGGCATTCAAGGGGAAATCCTTGTAAAAGTTGAGTATTTCAACCCTGGCAACTCCATGAAAGACCGTATGGCCATCAAAATGGTGGAAGATGCCGAGGAGTCCGGTATGCTTAGGCCGGGAGGTACTATCATTGAAGGTACAAGTGGTAATACAGGTATGGGTTTGGCCTTGGCAGCAATTGCTAAAGGTTACAGATGTATTTTTACCATGGCCGATAAACAATCCAAAGAGAAAATCGACATCCTCAAAGCAGTTGGAGCAGAGGTAATTGTCTGTCCAACCAATGTTTCTTCAGATGATCCAAGGTCTTATTATTCCGTAGCAAGGAAGCTGAATAACGATATTCCAAATTCCTTTTATCCCAATCAGTACGATAACCTTTCCAATTCATTGGCCCATTATGAAACAACCGGACCTGAAATTTGGAATGATACTGATGGCAAAATCACCCATTATGCCGCAGGGGTAGGAACTGGAGGCTCCATGTGCGGCACAGCGAAATATCTCAAAGAGCAAAATCCTGATATCATCACTGTGGGTATTGACACCTATGGATCTGTGTTTAAAAAATACAAGGAAACAGGTGTATTTGATGAAAATGAAATTTATCCTTACCTGACTGAAGGTATTGGAGAAGATATATTGCCAAAAAATGTTGACTTTTCATTAATAGATCATATTATTAAAGTTACTGATAAAGATGCTGCGGTGATGACAAGAAGACTTTCCAAAGAAGAGGGCTTATTTGTTGGATGGTCCTGTGGGTCTGCAGTTCATGGAGCTTTGGAATACGCAAAAGAAAACCTCAAAGAGGGAGATAGGATGGTGATTATCCTTCCTGACCATGGCACACGCTACCTCGGTAAGATTTACAATGATGATTGGATGAGAAATCATGGGTTTTTGGAAGACAAGACATTTGGAACCGCACGGGATATTATCTCTTCACGAAATGGAAGTTATCAATTGGTGGTATCTAAGAAAACGGATAAGGTAAAGGATACTATCCATCTGATGAATAGCAAGAGTGTCTCCCAAATACCTGTAATGGAAGATGGACAGGTAATCGGGAGTATCACAGATAGCAAACTCCTTTCAAAAATCATCGAAAACCCCGAACTAAAAGATGCAGCAGTAGCAGATGTGATGGAGGATTCCATGAAATTTGTGGCCTTGGACAGTACATTGGATGTTCTTTCATCCATGTTGGACAAGGAAAAGGCAGTGCTTGTCAGGGATGATAACCATCAGGTGCATATAGTGACCAAGCATGATATTTTGGAGGCCATGACTAAGTGAGTCTGAGATTGTAAAATTGTAAGATTTTAAAATTAAAAAATTGATTAGCAATAAAGGCAAGGATATTTTCCTTGCCTTTATTCTGTAAAACAACAGATTAACCTATGAGTATAGAGAAATTGGCATCATTAAGGGAAAGTGGATATGACTTTGATATCCAAGAGATCTTTACCCGGGCATGGCAAATGTATTTGAAAGAGCCTCTGCAAAGTTCAGCCTTTGTGATGTTTATTTTTTCCTTACAATTACTGGCGTTTTTGTATCTCAAAGACTTCGCTGTACTTCAGGGAGTTTTTCTTGCGCCTCCTTTATATTCCGGCTTTTACCTTGTAGCCAATAAAATCTCCCTAAGGCAGCGGGTAGTGTATCCTGATTTTTTCAAAGGTTTCAATTTCTACATCCCTGTATTTGCCATCTGGTTGATCGGACAGATACTTACAGCTTTTGGATTGGTTCTTTTTGTGGTACCTGGAATTTACCTAGCTGTAGCCTACAGTTTTTCTGTCTTGATGGCTATTTTTGGAGGATTTGATTTTTGGACTGCTATGGAAGAAAGCAGGAAGTTGATCACCGTCCGCTGGCTGAAATTCTTTTTGTTCACTTTGGTCATTATAGTCATCAATGCTTTGGGACTATTGACCTTTGGTTTGGGATTATTGGTCAGTGTGCCCGTCACCTTCTATGCCACATATATTGTTTTTGAGGATTTGACTAAGGATATTTTCGCTGAGTAGAATCCTGTAATTTCTGATATGGTTATCTGTAATTATCGGTATCCTTCTTTAATCTTCTAGCCGGTGCAACAAATACCTACTTGAACTTCTTGAATAATGGATGTTCAAAATCGCGGGTTGGTGATTTGGATACTATGTTTCTTTTTTGATCATGATTATCTAACTTGATGGCATGAAGCATTTGAAAAAAATCGGCTTTTATTCAGCATTTATACTCCCCATTTTATTGGTGATTGGATTTTATTTGGGCGGATGGAATTTGTTAATCATTCATGCTTTTGTATTTATCATGGTACCAGTCATGGATTACCTGATTCAAAAAGATAGATCAAACGTACCTGAAACGGAGATTTCAGAAATTTCGAAAGAGAAGTTTTATAGCTTGGTTACATTCATTTGGGTGTATGTACAATTGGGGATATTGGTTTGGGGTTTTTCTGTAATCTCTTCTACACCACTTTCCTTTGCGGAATGGCTCGCTTTCAGTACGGGTATGGCTTTGGTCACTGGAGGGGTTGGGATCACGGTAGCACACGAACTGGGACATAAGCCAGAAAAACTGGAGCAGTTCTATTCCAAGGTGCTGTTGATGACGGTATGTTATATGCATTTTTTTATAGAACACAATCGAGGACATCATGTGCGTGTTGCAACACCCCAAGATCCGGCTACGAGTAGGTTGGGGGAAACATTCTACAGCTTTTGGTGGAGGTCTGTCAAAGATGGATTCTTTAGTGCAAACCATTTGGAAAAGGAAAGATTGCAGAAAAAAGGTGATACTTTTTGGTCTTTACAAAATCAAATGATCCAATTTGTGTTAGCCCCAATAATTTTTGTGGGATTGCTTACCCTAGTATTTTCATTTATTCAAAATAGGTTCACATGGGAGGTTCCGATCTTCTTTTTTGTACAGAGCTTGTTTGCATTCAGTCTTTTGGAATTGGTCAATTACATCGAGCATTATGGCATGTCCCGAAAGCTCTTGCTAAATGGCCGATATGAAAAAGTGACCCCACTACATTCTTGGAATGCCAGTCATATGGTCAGCAATTTCCTATTGTTTCAGTTGCAACGGCATTCAGACCATCATGCTTTTGCCTACAAGCGCTATCAGATTCTTAACCATTATGACGAAAGCCCCCAATTGCCCCAAGGATATTCTGCCATGATCATTTTGGCCTTGTTCCCGGCTCTGTGGTTTAAGGTGATGGACAAGAGGTTGGATGAGTGGAGGAAGAGGACTTGGGTGGAGGGGTGAAGATTTATTAATCCAACAAGAAATTATTAAAGAAGGTGCTTTTGAGCCCCAGCCAAATCAATATCAGAATAATCCCCCAAAAAAGATAAACCCTGTAGTAATCGACCGTTTCCTTGTACCGGGATTCAATGATCTCGGCTTTTTCCATTTCGTCGATCTGATCGAAAATCTGCTGAAGGGTATTGTCATCAGAAGCCCTGAAAAATTTCCCTTCACCAATCCTTGCGATTTCCCTTAAAGTGGTCTCATCCAGATAGCTTTCGATCATCTGCGGTCTTCCAAAGAAATCAACACCATAAGGCACCATCCCATCCTTTCCAACTGCTATGGTATAAATCTTGATTTCCATCGCCGAGGCCAATTGGGCTGCAAACAGTGGATCCACATTTCCGGCATTATTTTCACCATCACTTAGCAGAATCATGACCTTGCTTTTAGAGTCTGACTCCCTTATTCTGTTGGTACCAGCCGCTAGGGCACTTCCAATTGCTGTCCCTTTGGCATCCATCATGTTGAAAGAAATTTCTTTGATTAAATCGGTTAATAAGGGATAATCGTTGGTAAGCGGTGCCAATGAATACGCTTCACCCGAAAAAATCACCACTCCGATCCTGTCACCGAAGCGACCGTTGATAAAGTCGATGGCAGTTCCTTTAGCGGATTCCAGTCTGTTGGGTTTGAAGTCTTGGAGGTCCATGGATTCTGAAATATCCATTACCAGCATGATGTCAATCCCTTCCGTAAATTGTTCTACACGTTCATTGGTTTTTTGAGGTCTTGCAAGCGCCACGATCATCAGCCAGACAGCGAAAATAAAAAACAGCCCAGGTATCAACCTGAGAAAGGTCCAAGGGTTGTTCTGAGAAACTGAACCAGGAAGTGAGAGTTCGAGTACGGGGTTTTTTAGGAACTTGATAAATTTCCTCAACAACATGATCAATGGAGCGATCCAAATCAGATGCAGGGCCCATAAATTTTCCCATTCAAATGATTTAAATGTGTCGGGCAAATACCAGTACCAAGAAAAAAATTCTGAAATATTATTTGGATTCATCTTTCGCTGTTATCTTTTTCTTGAAAGAATCTGTACAGATTTCTTTTAGATTGTTGCAGGTTTCCACTATGTCTTTCCCTTCTTTTCCCGCATAAATTACCATTTCAATAGACCTGAAATCTTTAATGATTTCCTTGTTGTCAAGAAAATCGGCAATTTCAGTGGTCGTCCATTCTCTGAAAGGCTTGTTTTTCAGATGCTCCATATAGGTTTTCCAAAGACCAAGAAGTTCGTCAGCTTGGTCCATGTTAGGATTGGATGTAAATTCCGCCTCGGCATACTGCCATCTTTTGACAAACCTTTTGTATTTCTGTTTTTCGAGCCAAATATTCCATTGACGTTTGATTTTGGCTCCAAAAAAGAAAAGCAACACAAGGACCAAAATTGCCACTACAGCCAATATGGCCCCCAAAATCAAAATGTTGAATTCAGTAGGAATAGGTTGGTACACATTGTTGTCCCTAAAATTCAATTCTTGTGGAATCTGATCGATGGTAAGTTTAAGAGCCAATTCAGCCTCCAAAGGTCGATGTTCCAAACTGTCATACCTAAAAATTTCAAATACAGGTAAGGATAGTTTTGCTACAGGATCCAAAGAAAAGTTGGAAACAAAATAGACCGCACTGTCCAAAGTAATTTCATCACGGGTTGTAGAAATGTAGGTTTTTTTCTCCAGCAGTACAAATGGAGAAAAATTGAAAGTGGAATCAGGGAAAATGACATTGACTCCTTCTTTATATTTAGCTTTGAGTACATAGGCAACTCTTTCACCCAACTTGGCCGAGTCTTGCTGAAAATATCCTTCCAACTCAATGTCCTGAGAAAGGACAGGGAATGAGGAAAGGGAAATAAAGAATAGAATAAATAAGAATCTGATCTTACCCACGTTTCATTGATCGGTTACGTTTTTTGAATAATTCTATCAGTGGCAAGACGATGTCATCTTTTGTGCTGACTCCCAGATAATTAATCTGATTTTTTTTACAGATTGTTTTGAGATGGTCTCTCTCATAGGTAAAGGTATCTGAAATTTTCTTGGAAAAACTACCAAAAGCAGTGTTTACCCAAGTTGTTCTCCCCAGTTCCTTGTCATACACAGGAATTATTCCCAAAGATGGTAAGGCTGATTCTCTGGGATCAGTGACCTGAATGGCCACAAGATCATGTTTATCAGCCAAAGCCTTGAAAGGACGCTCGTAGCCTTCATCAATGAAATCTGAAACAACAATAATGATGCTTCGTTTTTTGATAAGGTTCAATGCAAAATTGAACATCTCTTTCAGGTTGGTTTTTAGGGATTTATTTTCATGGTGGAAAATCCCCTGAATGATTTTGACTCCTTGCTTTGGACCTTTTCCTGGCAGGATAATTTTTTCTTTTTGATCCGAATAAGAAATTAAGCCCACCTGACTTCCCTCAAATATTGCCGCCAAAGTCAATACTCCTGCTAATTCTTTGCTGCTATCAATTTTTTTATGTCCCAATTCTCCAATATCCTGAGAGCCGCTAATGTCCAACAGGAAATAAACAGATTGGTCTTTGTCTTCTCGGAAGGTTTTAACAAATGTACCATGGCCTTTGGCAGAAACTTTCCATTCTATGGTCCGGACATCATCCCCATATTGATAGGGTCTCAGATCATCAAATTCCAGTCCAGCCCCTTTGAAAATGGACTGATAATCTCCCTGCAGCTGATTATTGACCACCTTCCGGATCATGATTTCGTACCTGCGCAATTTCTTTAGAATCTGATTCATGCTTGTAATTTCAAAAGCCTAAATTAAGGCTCTCATTCGAATTAAAAAACGATATGTGATAATAGGAATGGTGTATAGATGTTAAATCTTCTTGTTGATTGAAGGAATTGATTAATTTTGAATTGTGAAAAACCAAGTCCTTGTTCTGTTATCGATTTTTATACTTCAATCCTGTGGTAAAAACAGGACTCCTGAAGGGATTTTAAGTGAAGATAAAGTGGTTGAAATCCTGGTTGACATTCATTTGGCAGAGGGTCTTGTCAGCACTTTTCCAATTCATTACGATTCTTCCAGGATATTGTACCCCTATTTTGAAAAGGAAGTTTTTAAAAAACATAGTGTTCCTGATTCTGTTTTCAAAAAGAGTCTAGAATTTTACATGCGTGATGTCAAAGCCATGGACAGGATGTATGCAAGAACCATCGACTCCTTGCATGTTATAGAAAAAGCCATTATTGAGTAAATGCAAAGATGCTTTATCCCAAAAATTTAGAAGAGAAAATTAATTTCACCAAAATCAGAGAGCTGCTCAAAGATGCGTGCTCAGGTCCTTTGGGTATAGACTTCGTCAATAAAATGAGTTTTTCAAAAGACCCCAACCTAGTTGGAAAGCTTTTGGATCAAACCCATGAATTCAAAAAAATCATTGAATCTGGAGAGCTTTTTCCTTCCTCAAATTTCACTAACATTTATCCTTATCTCGAGAAGGTTAAAATAGAAGGAACCTTTCTTTATGAAGAGGAATTCCATGAAATCCGATTATCTCTATTTACGCTGAGCAGATGTATAGATTTTTTTGGTGATCATGAAGAAGAATATCCTAATTTATTCCAACTTCTGGGATTGGTCAATCTGGATAATACCATCTTGAGGGAAATAGAAAAGATCATAGATGAAAAAGGGAAAATCCGGAACAATGCCTCACAGGAACTTTCTCTGATACGCTCGCAGATTCTTTACGAGGAAAACAGATTGAGAAAAGTATTGGATAGAATATTCCGTGAAGCTAAAGCAAAAGGTCTTACCCCCGATGATGCCTCTGTTACCATCCGTGGAGGGAGAATGGTGATACCTGTTCTTGCAGAATACAAGCGAAAAATAAAAGGCTTTATTCACGATGAATCGGCCACAGGTCAGACGGTTTTTTTAGAACCGGCAGAGGTTCTTGATATCAATAATGAGCTCAAAGACCTAGAGTATATGGAACGTCGGGAAATCCAGAAAATTCTCACAAAACTTACAGACAAACTAAGGCCGGCCATTCCGGAACTGAGGAGGGCTTATCATTTTTTGGGTATGGTAGATTTTATTCGGGCTAAAGCAAAATTTGCCATCAAGACCAAATCCATTAGACCATCATTGGCAAAAACAAAACAAATGGAATGGAACAGTGCCAGACATCCGCTTTTGGAGGCAGCTTTGGGACAGACTGGTAAAAAAATTGTGCCGTTGGATATTCAGTTGGATCATAACAGAAGACTATTGGTCATTTCCGGGCCTAACGCAGGCGGGAAGTCAGTTACCCTAAAAACTGTTGCTATGGTCCAATATATGTTGCAATGTGGGCTTTTGGTTCCTTTGGAAAGTCAATCTGTCTGCACCTTGTTTGATAATTTTTTCATTGATATTGGGGATGAGCAAAATATCGAAAATGACCTCAGTACCTACAGTTCCCATTTGATGAGTATGAAATACTTTACTCAATTTGCCGACAAAAAAACCATTCTTTTTATAGATGAATTCGGTACAGGTACCGAACCGCAGTTTGGGGGTGCTATAGCAGAAGGGATTTTATTGGCCTTAAACAATCTTGGGGCTTATGGGGTAATTACCACACATTATGGCAACTTAAAACAAGTTTCATCTAAAAACCAAGGTTTGGTCAATGGGGCGATGCGCTATGATGTGGATAAATTGGAACCCTTATATCAACTTGATATTGGTAAGCCGGGCAGTTCATTTGCACTGGAGATCGCTTCAAAAATCGGAATATCCAAAGACATCATTGCCTATGCCAAAGATCAGATAGGCGAAGAGCGGGTGAGGTATGATAAGATGCTCAACAAGCTCGAAAATCAGGTCAGAAAATACGAGCAATCTATTCAGGAAAGCCAAAAGAAGGAAAGACTTTTGGATCAAAGGATGAAAGAATATACTCAGCTCAAAGAAACTATTGATCTCAACAAAAAGAAATACCTTCAGGAGGCCAAAGCAGAAGCTCAAGCACTTTTAGCAGGGGTAAATAAGAAAATCGAAACGACTATTCGTACTATAAAAGAAAGTAAGGCAGACAAAGAAGTAGCCAAACAAGTAAGGACTGAAATAGAAGAACTGAAGATAGAAATCAAACCAGAAAAGAAAATTGTTCACGACCCTGTTATCAAAGTGATCGGCGGTGAAATAAAGATAGGTGATTTTGTAAGGGTCAAAGATAATGGGGCTGTTGGGGAGGTATTGGCTGTCCGGAAAAAGGAAGTTGAAGTCAGCATAGGTGAACTCAAATCAACAGTGAAGCTCAATAGGTTGGAAAAAATTTCCAATACAGAAATGAAAAAAGAAAAAAAATCATATTCCAAAAGAATAGGTTTTGACACCAATGCCAAAATGTTGGATTTTTCTCCAAACCTGGATATCAGGGGTAAAAGAGGGGAGGAGATCCTTCCCGTTGTTCAGAGTTTTGTTGATGATGGATACATGCTTGGCCTAAAAGATCTTAGAATAGTTCATGGCAAAGGTAATGGCATCCTAAGAGATCTCACTAGGAATTTATTGAGAGGAATGTCCCAAGTTAACAAAGTTGAAGATGAACATGCTGACCGTGGAGGTGCAGGTGTTACATTGGTCACTTTGAAGAGCTAATCTTAATAATTATTTCTTTTTGAGGTTGAAGGTATAATTTCCAGCTACAGCACCGCTGGGCAATTCTGCTCCGGGAACTGTAATGGAAAACACAAGTCTCAGGTCATTCCCTGTTCTGGTAAAAGATATTTCTCTTTCTGATGCAGGCTTGTTCCCTGTCAAAGTGATTTTATCCAAGTTGGTCCCTACAAACGACCAATTCCCATTGGCATCAAAAAGATCATTACTATTGATGGTACTATAATTTTTATTGCTAACAGTTGAAGCTAAAGTGATTTCAAATGTCTGATAAATATTTGTCTCAGAACGTCCATCCCTAATAACAGACCCTCCACCGGCAATAACCCAAACCTGTGATGAACCACCAGTCAAGTCTTCGATGGCAAGCTCTTCAGGTGTTTTGGAAGGAGTAGGGTCATCTTTTTTTTCTTTGCAGGAAAAAAGGCTGACAGCTAAAAAACCTGTAATAATCAAGCTTAAAACAATTTTTTGCATAATCGTATAATGATAGTTTCTGTAAAATTAATCATAACCTTCAATAATCAAAGTTTTTGTTTGGGCTTGAAGGCTTCAATCCTTATTTCATTAGGGCAAAATCCATATTCTTTGGGATCATTGGAACACACGAAAAGTGTTTTGTCCTTCGAAAATTCTTTTACCAAATGCAAATACCAAGCTGTACCCTTTTCATCAAGGTTCGAAGTTGGTTCATCCAAAAGAATTAAATTTATTTTTGAAAAAAAGCATAAACCAAGCTTTAAACGCTGCTTCATTCCAGAAGAAAATTGAAAAACCGGTTTTTCACGATGCTCCTTCAGATACATGATATCCATCATTTCTTCCAGAGAAAGTGAGGCTATTGGAGTTTTAAATTTGAAGTGAAAAGACAATAATTCAAAAAGGGTAAACTCCTCAGGAAGTTCCATATAAGGAGCACTCATGATCAAATGCTTGAAAATATCTGAATCTGCAATCTCTTTTTCTTCCAGATAATAGGTGATTTTTCCAGAAGTTAATGGCTGTAGACCTGAGATACATTTAATCAGGGTTGATTTTCCTGACCCGTTACTTCCTGTAATGGCCCAGTGGGAATAGGGTGTAATGTCAAGTGTCAAATCCCTAAAAATCCAATCAAATTGGAACCTCTTTGAAATTTGATCCAGCTTAAGTCTCATTTAGCTGATATAACCTTTCATGACACCCCGTTCGGAAGACCTGATGAAATTAATGATCTCATCCCGCTCCTTGGTAGCAGGAAGGTTTATTTCAATTTCTTCCAATGCCCTACTATTGTTGAGGCTGTTTAAAAAAAGATATCTATAAACTTCCTGAATGGCGCCGATGGCTTCGCTGGAATATCCCCTTCTTCTGAGACCTAGACTGTTTACTCCTGCATAACTCAATGGTTCTCTTGCAGCTTTGGTAAAAGGAGGGACATCCTTTCTGACCAATGAACCCCCTGAAATCATGGAATGCATACCGACTTTCACAAACTGATGAATAGCACTGCTGCCACCGACAATGGCCCAGTCGTCAATGATAACATGACCTGCCACCTGCACTGAATTGGCGATGATGACATTGTTACCTACCAAGCAATCATGAGCAATATGCACGTAGGCCATCAGGAGACAATTGCTGCCGATCTTTGTAGTTCTTTTGTCAATAGTGCCCCTGCTGATAGTGACACATTCTCTAATGGTGGTATTATCTCCGATTTCTACAGTCGAATCCTCACCTTGAAATTTAAGATCCTGTGGAATGGCAGAAATGACAGCCCCTGGAAAAATTTTGCAGTTTTTACCGATTCTTGCCCCTGGAAAAATTGTAACATTGGATCCAATCCATGTACCATCACCGATTTCAACATTTTCGTGTATCATGGTAAAAGGGTCAATGTGGACCTCTTTTCCCAAGATGGTGTTTTTGTGTATATGTGCTAATTGATTGATCATGATTCTTTTCTGACGATGCTAGCGGTCATTATTGCTTCACAAACCAAAGTATTACCAACAAAGGCCTCACCTTTCATTTTTGCTATACCTCTTCTTATGGGAGCTAGCAGTTCACATTTGAAGACCAAAGTATCCCCAGGAAGAACCATTTTGCGAAATTTGCAACTTTCAATTCCTAGGAAATAAGTCCAGTATTTTTCAGGATCATCCACAGTGCTCAGCACCAATATCCCTCCAGTCTGTGCCATTGCCTCTACTTGCAAGACGCCTGGCATGACTGGGTTTCCAGGAAAGTGGCCCATAAAAAAGGGTTCGTTGATGGTGACATTTTTTACACCGGCCACTACAGAATCGTCAAGGTAAATGATTTTGTCCAATAATTGAAATGGATATCGATGCGGAAGTATATTACTGATCTGATTGATATCCATGACCGGAGGAAGTTTGGGGTCATAATGAGGAATATGTAAGGGCCCTGTTTTTTCCATTGCCCTTTTGATTTTTTTGGCAAATGCAACATTGGCAGCATGACCGGGTCTTGCAGCTAATATCTGAGCTTTGAGAGGTCTTCCAACCAATGCTAGGTCTCCTACCACATCGAGAAGTTTATGTCTAGCAGGTTCATTTTTATACCTCAATTCTACGTTGTTCAATATACCTTCTTGTCGGACCTCAACTTTATCCTTATTGAACATTTTGGCGAGGTGTTCTAATTCTTTATCCTCAACCACTCTGTCTACTACCACGATAGCATTGTTGAGGTCTCCGCCTCTAATAAGGTTTTGGTTGTAGAGCATCTCCAATTCATGAAGGAAACAAAAAGTTCTACACGAAGCAATTTCAGTTTTGAATTGACTGATATTGGTAATGGAGGCATGCTGACTCCCCAGAACAGGTGAATTGTAGTCTACCATTACGGTGACCCTGTAATCATCAAGCGGTAAGGCTGCCATTTCAACCTCTCTGGAAGGATCCCGATATGTGATGCTTTCAGGGACTTCAAAAAATCTTCTGAGCGCATTTTGCTCTTCAAGTCCTGCCTCCTCTAAAATCTGGATGAATTTGATAGAAGAACCATCCATGATAGGAGGTTCAGGTCCATTTAATTGAATCAAAACATTGTCTATTTCCAGACCTACCAAAGCAGCAAGTACATGTTCGACAGTAAATATCCTAGCCCCACTCTGTTCTAACGTTGTTCCCCGAGATACATCTACTACGTTGTCTACATCTGCATCTACGGTTGGATGTCCTTCCAAATCAAGCCGTTGAAATTTATAACCATGG
>NZ_JBGSXS010000062.1:0-11013 GCF_041751335.1 Aquiflexum sp. | reverse complement strand
GGAGTATTTGAGCGTTCTTTCGAAAAACACCTTACCGTTGGTTTTGATATGCTCAATCAATCCTTCATGGTTAATATGATGGAAAATGGAAAGATCTATTTGATAGGGAAGTAAGAGGTCATCCAACTCATTTTCAATTTTCAAAAGTTCGGTCAAGGTCAGGTTCTCTCCAATAAGCGTTAAATCAATATCAGAACCTTTTCTATAATTTCCGATAGCCCTTGAACCATAAACAACACATTTATCAATGTTTGGGTATTTTTTCAAAACACCTAAAATTGATTCCATGGTCTTAACTGATAGTCCAAAATCGTTCATTATTTTTTATCCTTAATTTCCAGCATTTCCACCTCAAATTCTTTGAACAGATCAAAGTACCAAGCTATTATTTTTTCAGTTATTTCAGAAGCAATGTCCTCATTATAAGTATGGGAAGTTTTATTCCGACTTTTGATCATTTCCATCCATCCATCTCCATCCTGAACCAAACCAACCTTAAATGCTTCTCTTGTGGCATCTCTGGATCCGATAATTTCTGAGTTTCCCTGAAAGAAAAAATAATCTTTTATCACATTCCAGGCCAATTCATGGGTAAATTCAAATGCCTGTATCAAGCCTTGTTTTTCGAGGTCCGTCAATTCTCTTTCCTCCGAAAGCTTTACCGCATTTTCCAACTGGATTAAGGCTTTAAGGTAATTCTCAAACCTTTGTTCCCATCTTGTATTTTCCATCATTGAATTAGATATGAATTAAAGATAACCAAAATTAATGCATAATATTTCTTTTCCTTAAATTCAAGATATCAACCAAAGTAGCTGTTATGGATATTAAATCCGGAAAAGATAAAATTAAGATCTCCCTAAGTTGGTCAGGAGGAAAGGATTCAGCATTTGCATTGTGGCATCTGTTACAAAGTGGGGAATTTGAAGTAGTGCGCCTGCATACTGTTTTTGGAGAGGAAACCAAGAGGGTTGGATTACATGGAATACCCGAAGAGTTGATCGATAAACAAGCTGATTGTATTGGTCTGCCTTTGGACAAGTTGTACTATCCCGCTTCGGGAGATAACAGGGCTTACGAAAATGCCATAAAAGGGTATTTGTATAATTTGGAAGCCCTGAACATTTCCCACATCGCCTATGGGGATATTTTCTTGGAAGATCTTAAAAAATACCGAGAGGATCTATTGGAAAGTAATGGGTTCCATGCAGTTTTTCCGCTTTGGGAAAAAGATACGAGACAGCTGGCTGAAGATTTTATAGCCTTTGGCTTTGAAACTTTGATTTGCGCAGCGGATGCAGATAAGATTGATCCGTATTGGCTGGGGAGAAAGTTTGAAATGGAATTTCTGAACAGCTTGCCCAAAGAAGTGGATCCCTGTGGGGAAAACGGGGAATTTCATTCATTCTGTATCAACGGTCCTGTTTTCGGTCGTTCGCTCGAAGTGAATATTGGCGAAAAGATTTCCAAATCCTATTTGTTAAATAAGGATGATGGAACCCAAATGGAGAAAAAATTCGGATTTATTGAAATGACTTAGGTTTCTACTTTGCCCCTGCAAGCAAATACAAAACCGCCATCCGAATCGCCACCCCATTTTCCACCTGTTGAAGGATAATTGAATGTTCGCTGTCTGCTACATCGGAATTCAATTCCACACCTCTGTTGATGGGGCCGGGGTGCATGACGACGATTTCTTTGTCCAATCGGTCCAGCATTTTTCTGTTGATTCCAAAATAAAGGGAATACTCTCTGAGCGATGGGAAATACTTGATCTGCTGTCTTTCCAATTGGATTCTTAAGACATTGGCTACATCACACCATTGCAGGGCTTTTTCCACATCATGCTCGATTTTCACACCAAGACTTCCGATATGCTTGGGCAACAAGGTAATGGGGCCACAGACCATGACTTCTGCCCCTAATTTTTGAAGACAGAAAATATTGGAAAGCGCCACCCTTGAGTGAAGTATGTCACCGATGATGGCGACTTTTTTACCTGCTACATCACCGAGTTTTTCGCGGATAGAGAATGCATCCAATAGGGCCTGGGTAGGATGTTCATGGGTTCCGTCCCCGGCATTGACGATATTGGCTTTGATGTGTTTGGATAGGAAATGCGGTGCGCCTACACTGCTGTGTCTCATGACCACCATATCCACTTTCATGGACAGGATGTTGTTGACGGTATCGATCAGTGTTTCCCCTTTTTTGACAGAGGAATTGGCTGAAGAAAAATTGATAACATCAGCAGAAAGTCTTTTTTCTGCCAATTCAAAGGACAGTCTGGTACGCGTTGAATTCTCGAAAAATACATTGGCTATGGTTATGTCCCTCAGCGATGGCACCTTTTTGATGGGCCTGTTTAGTACCTCCTTGAAATTATCCGCAGTTTCAAATATGAGTTGGATGTCTTCTGCTGAGATGTCTTTGATTCCTAGAAGGTGTCGGGTGCTGAGTTGTGACATATTTTTGTTTATGCTTTTTCTGTAATCCAAATAGCGTCTTGTTCAAATCCATTTTCTTTCCATTCAACCGACACATATTGAGTTTCCAAAGTATTGACCTTAAATCCACAATAATCCGGCATGATGGGGTAATCCCTGGTATATTTCCTGTCCACCAAAATCATCAACTCCACTTTTTGTGGCCTGCCAAAAGCAATCATCGCATCCAATGCCGCCCTGACAGACCTACCTTTGTATAGCACATCATCGATCAGGATTACTTTTTTTCCTTCTATAAGAAAATCAATTTTGGTCTCGTTGGCTTTTAAGGGGAAATCCCTTCGTCTGAAATCATCTCTGTGAAAAGTGGCATCCAAATACCCAAATGGTACTTTGATCCCTGAGATTTCTTCCAGTAAGTGTACGATCTTGTCCGAAACAATAGGCCCACGGGGCTGCAAACCCAATAATACGGTATTCTCAAATGTATCGTGGTTTTCTATCAACTGATGGCAGAAACGCTTGAGGATGATGGATATCTGCTGTTGGTCGAGGACAAGTCTTTTTTGCATGGCGCCGCTTTGGTTGCAAATATAAAAAGATTAAAGGTTTATGCGTCCAAAACTTGAAAACTGTTTGAATACCCTTTTATCTACCCTTCTTCCTCTTCGGGAACATAAAGATCTCCGTCGACTTTTATTTTGGTGATAAAAAAAACTTCCCTGGTTTCTTCACGATTTTCTTTGTTAAGAAACCGGATTCGCTGTTTGCCTGTCAGAATGTAATAATTGGAATACCACCATGAAAGATTTAAACTATAGTCCTGAGTATCCCTTATCCTTTCATCTTCATTGATCAATTCAATTTCATAGGGCTGACTCTCAAAAATAACCTCTCCATTTTTGATATAACTCATATACATTTTAATCCCATCCAGATGCATGTAATGTAGTTTTTCGCCATCAAAACTTACTTCTCCAAATTTCCCTGGAATATTGGTTGTTTTGTTGTTTAGGTTAAAAGTGTTGTCCCAAATAACCTCACCGTTCCTGTTTAAATACAAAAAATGGGCTGAAACAAATCTGTATTCTCCTTCGAGTTGCCAGGAATTCATACCATATCTTGAGGCAGGGAAAAATTGTGACCCATAATTCTGTCCGTAGTTTATTCCGGAGTTAAACGGATGATTGGATCTGTATCGATAGGCATCATTGGCATAAACTCCATCTCTTGGGATATACCTAGGATTGGTAGCAGAAAAATGATCAGAGTAAATCAAAAAGCCAAAATTCGTTGGGTGGATTTCTCTTGTGGATAATACGGGTCTTATGGAAGGAATTTTTCCTTTTTCAAAATCACGTTCCAATTCCTTGATTTTCCTTTCTCTTTGTTTTTCATTGAGGTAGTTGTAAAAATTGGGAAAATCCTCCAAGGTATAATACTTGATATCATACTCGCCAAACTCATTGATATCTGAAAGATAAATGCCCCTGTAAGCCTCCCTTCGCCTTTGGCCATAAGTACCAATCAGTGATTGTTGATAATTTTGGATGGGGGTAAGAATTCCTTCTACCAGCTCTAAACTATTATCGCTTAACCTATCAATGACCACTTCTCTGATCTTGCTGCCTTTTTCATCGAATGTCAACAAGGTAATCTGCTTCATTTTGTATTTATCTCTTCGGCTGACCAATACATCCAATACACCCAATTCGCTATCTTTCCTCAACTGCAGGATTTTGGTTTCTTTCGAATAGATGTCCTGAACTGTAAATACGTTATTGGCTTCAATGTCTAAAATCTGAACAACCGGCCTGAGATCAGCAGAACCCATAAATACAGCATTCCTGTTAAGGACAAAAAACTCCTTTAATTCCATGTTATAAATATTCTCCAACTGGATTTCTGTTGCTTTTTCATCTTTCAGGTTGATCTCTATCAAATACCTTTCGGAGGTGATGTTTACACCCTTTTGAAGTAGTGCGTAGAAAAAATCTCCTTCTAGGTCATAGCCAACGAGATCATAGTTATCCTTTAGGGGTATTTCATGAAAACTATCTGATTTCAGTTCATAGTCGGTCAAAAAATATTGGAGTTTTGATTTGAGATTAAATCCCTTTTCCGGATTGGCCCTAAACGCAATCAAACCTCCTGCCCGGGTCATAACCTGAAAATCATTCTCAGGAAATTTGGCATCTACTTCTAACCTCTCCACAAACATCACTTGGGAAAATGTCTGAGAATAAATAAACAGGAAGAAGAAAATGGATATTATTAATTTCATGAACTTAGTTTAACGATATGGTCAAATTGCGATTTTTCAAGAGGCATGACCGAAAGCCTGGATTGCTTTATCAAAAGTAAGCTACTTAATTGATCTTCACTTTTGATCTGTTCAAGGGTGACTGGCTTCGAAAGTACTTTCAAATGTTTGATCTTCACGGCCACCCAGCCTTTATCTTCCTTGTCATTTGGATCAGGAAATGCCTCTTCACTTACTTCTGCGATACCCACGATTTCTTTTGGTTTGCCACTATGGTAAAACAACACCTTTTCTCCCAATTTCATTTCTTTTAGAAAATTTCTGGCCTGATAATTTCGGATTCCATCCCAAATATCCTCTCCTTTTTTAATGAGGTCATCCCAGCTATAGGATTCAGGTTCTGATTTGACTAACCAATAATTCATGTTGATTTTATCTTTTTTGATTGGCTTAAGATAAGGTTTAAGATTTTATTTTGAAACAATAATTGATGACATTTGTCCTTATAGCAAATCAACCCTTTTTCAGTTTTGGACCAAAAAAGCATACTTCGACAACTCAAGCTCATCATCAAATTGATGGAGCTTCATGATGAAAACACCTTTAAGATCAGGAGTTATCAATCAGCAGTCAACACCATAGACCGGGGAGATGTTTCTATTGAAGGAAAAAACCTTCAGGAGCTGCAAGAGGTTAATGGGATTGGAAAAAGCATTGCTGAAGCGATCCTTGCTTTGGACACCACCGGCACAAGTCCCTATCTTGAAGATTTATTGGCAAAAACTCCGGTTGGAATTTTGGAGGTGCTAGAGATCAAAGGTCTGGGACCAAAGAAAATAAAAGTACTCTGGGAAGAATTGAATATCACCTCTATCCATGAGTTGATGGAAGCCTGTCAATCCGGTCAGGTTGCTAAAACCAAAGGTTTTGGTGAAAAGACCCAGGAAAGTATCATTCAATCTTTGGAATTCAGGGCTTCCAACCAAGGAAAATGGCTTTATGCTGATATTGAAGATACCATGATTCAGTTCCAACAAAAAGTCAAATCTGTCTCAGGTGTGGAGGCAGTAACCTCAGTGGGTGAATTTGCACGTAAAATGGAAATCATAGAATCTGTTGAATGGTTGGTAGCAACAACTGACCATACAATTGTGATGACTTCTTTTTCAGCGTTTAAAAATCTGGAACAAAACAAAAAGTCTTCAAGCCCCTATAAATGGAGGGGTAAAATGCTTGATCCGGAAATTTCTTTATTGATTCATTTCACCCAACCAACGGATTTTTTTAAAGAAAAAATTATTCGAACAGGAAGTAAAGCCCACTTGCTACATCCTGTAGAGGATAACAAACCATTTATTGAACTGATTAGAGAAAGTAATGATCTTTACAGTGAGGAGGAGGCTTATGACAATGCTGGATTTCCTTGGATTCCTGAAGAATTGAGAGAAGGATTTTTTGAATTTGATTGGGCAAAGGAAAACAAGATACCGACTCTATTGGAGGAAAAGGATCTCAAAGGCATCTTACATAACCACTCTACTTACAGTGATGGAAAGCATAGCCTGAGACAAATGGCGGAATACTGTAAAGAACTCGGCTATGAATATCTTGGTATTTCGGATCACAGCAGGTCAGCATTCTACGCAGGAGGACTTGATATAGAAAAAATCCAACAACAGCACAAAGAGATTGATGAACTGAATAAAGAGTTGGCACCATTCAAAATCTTCAAGGGCATAGAAAGTGATATTTTGTTGGATGGCAGCTTGGACTATCCCAATGAGGTTTTGAAAAGCTTTGATTTTATTGTTTCATCCATACTCTCCAGTTTGGGTATGGACAGGAAAAAAGCCACAGCCAGATTAATCAAAGCAATTGAGAATCCATACACCACTATTTTGGGACATCCTACAGGAAGATTGCTGTTGCGAAGAGAAGGCTATCCAATTGACCATAAAGCCATCATTGATGCATGTTCCAAGTTCAATGTAGTCATTGAAATCAACGCCAATCCTTGGCGGCTTGACCTCGATTGGAGATGGGTACAATATGCCATGGAAAAAGGAGTCACACTGTCCATCAATCCCGATGCCCATGAAATGGAAGGATATGCAGATATGCGCTACGGGGTTTTGGTCGGAAGAAAAGGAGGCTTATCAAAAGACATGACTTTCAATGCCCTGTCTCTCGCTGAAATGCAAGATTATTTAAATAAAAGGAAAAATAAAGTTAATTAAGAAAGGATGAAGTGGTTTGATAAGGACGAGAATCTGCTGTTGCAGCGTTCATTTATATTTGGGGTTGTAGGTATTGCATTGTGTCTGATTCCGCTTTTCAATAATTATTTTCAGTTTTTTAACCTTCCCACCGGTCCCATCAATGGAGTAGGTATCGGGCTTCAGTTTTTTGGATTAAGCATCGCAGTTTTGGTCCTCCGAAAAAGAAAAATCTCCGAAGAGGTAAGGGATAAAGCAAAGAAAATGATACTGGTATTGGCAGTGGCTTTGATTTTCTTTTTTATGGTGGTTTGAATAAGACGTGAGATCTGAGACATAAGACGTGAGACTAAGGCGTCATTGCGAGGAGCACTTCAGTTCACCTTTTAACTTATAGGAGCCTTTCGTGCGACGTGGCAATCTCTTGAGGCGGATGGGGTTTACTTGTGCTATGAGGATGAGAAGTGAGACAGGGGAGCCAAGATCCAAGAGTTAGGAACCAAGAACCAACCAAAGCTTGTCCCGAGTATCGGGGAGCCAAGAATCAAGACAAACCAAACTAATTATGACAGAAACGGGGTCAATTATGCACATCAAAAAAAGCTTAAGAATTCTCTTTTTATGGATGCTTTTTTCTTCTTGTACCCAAGAAAAAGAATTTTTTCAAGAAGGGGACATCCTTTTTCAGGATGGTGATTGCGGGGATTTTTGTGATGCCATCAGAAAGGTTACAGAAGGATACGGGGGAATGGATTTTTCTCATAATGGGTTGCTGATGCAGGAAATCGGCGATTGGTTTGTACTTGAAGCAATCGGAAAAGGGGTGAGCAAAACACCGATAGAAGACTTTTTATATCGGCATTTGGATGAACAGGGAAATCCAAAAGTAATGGTCGGAAGGTTGAAGCCGGAATTCAGGTCATTGATTCCCGTTGCTATACAGGAGGCAGAAAAACACTTGGGAAAACCATATGACCATGCTTTTGATTTCGACAATGATGCTTTCTATTGTTCAGAATTGATACATTTTGCTTTTAAGGTGGCTAATAATGGAAGAGACTTTTTTACACCAAAACCTATGACTTACAATGATCCGGATACAGGAATGGTATTTATGGTTTGGGAAAGTTATTTCAAGGAGTTAGGAATTCCTGTACCTGAGGGAGAACTAGGATTGAATCCCGGCGGGATGTCATTGGAACCTGTGGTGGAGATGTTTAAATTGGATGGGACTTGTCTGTTTTCTTATAACTAAAGAAGACATCCTAAATATTTGAGACGGTTAAATGTCACTTCATGCAATCTTTCGTCTTCGGTCCGACTTCCGTCACGAGAGAATAACAAAAGGAAATATGGTGAATGGAATCATTCCCGATAATCCTAAAATTTATTTCTCCTCAGACAATATCGAAAGGTAATTTTCAGGATTGACCAAAGTGAAAGTGGAATCGGGGTAAGCATCCTGAAATCCCAATGGAAAATTGCTTCTTCTCTTTGGATTCCACTTGGCTTCATAGGTATGGATAATACCACCCCGTTTTTCCAACCAGTCCAATTCCTTACCTGTAGTAGTCCTCCAAAAAAACACGTTAGCATTAATTCCACTGTAATGTAAATACTTCATCCTTTCGCTGATGATAAAATTCTCCCACAAAGCTCCCACATCACTTCTTAATGAAACTCCATTGAAATTATTGATCAATGCATTGCGTACACCATTGTCCCAAAAATAGATTTTACGGCCCCTTTTGATCTCCCTCCTCAAATTCCTGCTAAAGGAATTCAATTTGAAAATCACATAACTTTTCTCCAAAAGGTCTATGTATTTTTCGGCAGTTTCTTTGTCTATCCCTATGGTATTTCCAAGTTCATTGAATGTCACTTCAGACCCAACCTGAAGGGCCAACGCCATCAGCAATTTTTGAAGTATTACAGGTTTTCTTACTTGGTCTAATGTCAAAATATCTTTATAAAGATAACTGCTGGTAAGTTCCCTTAAAATTTCTTCTGCATCTGAGGGGTTGTTTATGATTTCGGGGTAAAAACCATATACCAAACGATTTTCCAGTAACCGTTTTTCTTCCCGTAAAGATGTGTGATGGCTCAGTTCCTCGGTAGAAAGGGGAAATAACCTCAACTCCCTTTTTCTTCCCGTCAAAGGCTCATTGATTGTATTTGCCAATTCAAGTGAAGAAGAACCCGATGCGATTATCTGGACTTGGGGAAAATTATCTGCCAATAATTTTAAAGTCAGCCCAATGTTTTTAACCCGTTGGGCTTCATCTATCATCACTAAGTTATATGAACCTACTAGGCTTTTTAATGAACTTAATGTAGCATTTTCAAGATCAATTCTGTCATCGGGATTATCACAATTAAGCCATAATGCTTCTTTATCCAAAGAAGCTGCCAATTGCCGCATCAGTGTGGTTTTGCCCACCTGCCTTGGTCCTGAGATAAGTAGGATTTTGCCTTGATATAGCTTTTTTGCTATTAATTTTTCTACCTCACGAACAATCATGTCATTTTGCTTTTCACAAAAATATGATATTTCTCGATTACAATCGAGATAATACATGTTTATTTTCGATTACGATCGAAATAACTCATGTAATTCTTCGATTACGATCGAGATAATACATGTTATTTCTCGATTACGATCGAGATAATACAAGTTTATTTTCGATTACAATCGAGATAATACATGTTTATTTTCGATTGGTTTTTCCTTATCGTTAAAATTAGGAATTTAAACAAACCCATATTAAGGATTACTCCTTGGCCATTTCTAAGGCTTTTGTAGTAGTATAGTACTTAACAATCATATTAGGAACTTCCCATTCCGGCATGCTTCCGCTCTCGAAGTATTCCAAAAATTGCGCTGTCACTTGGGAAAAGTGGGCTTCATGTCCGACATGGTAGCGATCTGGAATTTGGATTTTATATTCTCCCTCAGATAGTTTTTCAAGTCCAAGTCCGGGATATTTTTCTTGAAGCGTAACTGTTAAAGTCTCTTTCAAAGCTTCTTGCTGATCACCCAAAAGCTGCACATACAAAGTGGGAACATAATTTTCCTCCTCACCTTGCCGGATAATGAGATTTGCTTTTGTTCCCCGCATCATGCTGTAATGGGTATCCCCGGCACCCTCGGGAGCTTGAAAATTCCAGATGACACTCACTTTTGCATGCTTCCCTTTTAAGGTATAATTCATTTCACCATTGCAATATACCTGCAGCACATTATCCTTGATATCCTTATTAAGGAATTCCGGAAATTCGGTTTTACCGGTAACTGTTTTGAATTGCTCCAATGACAAAGAGGTTGCCCATCTTTTTGCAGCAATCATTTTGACATCAGTTGTATCGAGCACCATTTCAGGAAAAGCCTCCCATTGGATCAAATCGACCAAATGGGTAGTCACATCCACAATGCCTTCTCCTGCTACTTCCACATCAAAAAACCAGTTAGGTCTAACCAATGGTTGCCCGGAGACATATTTGAAGAAATGGTGGACACTTTCTTTGGTAATGGCAGGATTATCAGGAGATCCATCAACCAACTCTCCGAAAACCTCCGGGATCATGGAAAGCTCCTTTTGCAATATGGAAGAGATCTCAAAACGCTCTGTCATGATATCGTATAGCAGCAAGTCCTTTTGCGAAGCCTCTTCGAATGCCATCTGTAATTTCCTAAAACCTGCTTGATTGATTACCAAAGGTTTATCAGCATAGACATGGAGGCCATTGGAAATAGCAGTACTGATGTAATCAATTTTTCGGTCATTTTTGCCGGCCACAACCATCACATTACCCGGTTTCTTGGAAATCATTTCTTCCAGAAAATCATCTCCTTTTACCAATTTCAGTTCCCAGGCAGTGGGGGATGCTTCCCGCATATTATAGCCGTTAATTCTCATAAGGTAATCATCCAATTCAGCGCCTTCAGGAGCAAATACATAAACTGTGGAATTCACTTGAGGGTACATGCTCTTGTGAATCAGTCCGGCATGAAAGTGTCCGGGATCCAGACTCATAATGGTGACTTGCTCTTGTGGTCTATCTGACATATTGTTTGTTTTAGGGCTGG
>NZ_JBGSXS010000061.1:0-18432 GCF_041751335.1 Aquiflexum sp. | reverse complement strand
AATTTTCAATCCAAAAAATACATCCTCATCATCTCCCTGTTTTTAATCTGAATTTCTCCCCGATAGGTACAGGGGAAGTCTTCTTTGATTTCATTATAGGTGGTTTCAGAAATATTGATTTTTCCGGGAATGGAAGCAGATTCCATCCGTGAAGCGATATTGACAGTATCTCCCCAGATATCATATTGCCATTTTTTGATCCCAACTATACCTGCCACCACCGGTCCGGTGTGAATTCCTATACGGACATCAAAATGTGGCATTCCATCTTCCTTCTTTCTTTCTTGCTCCACAAAATCCAACATTTCCTTGGCTGATTTGGTAATTTTGAATACATGGGTCTCATCAGAAAGTGGTAGACCTCCCGCACACATATAAGAGTCTCCGATTGTCTTGATTTTTTCCAGTCCGTATTTGGTAATGATTTCATCAAAAGCCTTGAAGTAGTAATCAATGCTTTTTACCAGGAGCTTAGATTCTATTTTTTTAGCATACAGTGAAAATTCCACGAAATCGGTAAACAGTACGGTTACTTTTTCAAATTTGACTGCCTCTACTTTACCATTTAATTTCAATTCTTTTGCAGTTTGTACTGGTAGGATATTGAGCAGCAATTTCTCCGAAATTTTCTTTTCTCTCTGAATATTCTTGAAATACCAATACAAGGTCCCCAAAATAATCGCCCCCAAAAAAACAATGACAATCAGAGCAATCATAATAATCTGTTGGGTTCTCTTGGTCTGATTGAGCAGATCCACTTCTGCCTGTTTTTGTGCAACTTCAAAATCTGTCCTAAGATCAGCCATGTTCTGTATGGTCTTTAAATTATTGACACTGTCCCTATAAGCGATATGGTTTTTATAGTATTTGAGAGATTCTTCATGATTTCGGTACTTTTCATGAAGTTCAGAAAGTTTAAGGTTTGCATTTGATATTTGTTCTTTGAGTCCGTGGGTTTCTGCCAGTTGCAGACTCCTGAGTGCATATTTCATGGCGGTAGCTTCATCACCTTTTTCGGAATAGATATCGGACATGGATATCAGATAATCACATATAGGATAGTAATCTTCCAGCTCTTCCAATATCTGAATGGCTTCATTGATGTTTTTTTCCGCAAGATCCCTCTGTCCTATATTGGCATAGACCATCCCGATATTGCCCAGGCTATATGCCTTCCCAGTCAGGTAATTCAATTTTTCAAACAGGAGGCTTGATTCGTTGAAATAAACAAAGGCAGAATCAAACATATTCCTGTTCAGAAATTCATCTCCTGAATTCAGGATAGAGGATGCCAGGGCAATAGAATCGTCAGATTGTCTCAAAGCGGAAATTGCTTTACGGTAATAAAGCATGGCATTGTTGTGGTTATTGGAAACAGAATAAATATCGGCAATTGCACCATAGGTGATGCCTTCACTCCTTAATGAATTCGCTTTTCCAGCAGCCTCCCCACTTTTAATATAGGCTTCCAATGCTTCATACAATTCCCCCATTTTTCTTTTATGGTTTCCCTTCAAAAAATAGCCTTTTTGCTCAAAAATAGGCTCTTCCAGTTCTTTGGAAAGTGAAATCAGTTCTTCGGCATATTTTAAAGCTTGCTGAAGATCTTTCATTTCATTGAATGATAATTCCTCTAACAATTCAAGTTTTTCAGAATCAGCCAACAAGCCTTGCTGGTATATTTTGGAAAGGCTGTCTGCCACTTTTTGGTCTTGTGAAAAAGCCGGGTTTATAAAAAGCCAAAAAATCAAAAGAAATGAGAAAGCATGACTCATTTTGGAAATCATAAAATACCTTATATTCTAACCGAAATCTTGGGGTCAAACATCCTGTTAGATGAAGATCCATTTTTGACATAGGCAATATCATAATCTTCCTCAGAACCTCTCGGGACATTGGGATCAACTGTACCTTTCCAGTTATTTGAATTTCCGACTCTTGAAGGACCTTCACTGAAAATGTTTATGTCTGAATTGTTGATGATACCTGTGATTTCTTTTACACCGGATCGGGGACTAATGATCCAAGTCACGGTATCTCCCGGATCTACTTCTGTGTTTCCTCTATCAGAAAGGATAAGACCACCGTTGGAATCTATCCCTTCAATGGTAATAGGTCGATTTGGCATTGTTCAAACATTTTTTGTTTTGAAAGTATTAAAGTACTACAAAAAGCAATATATGTATTAAAATGGATAATCCTTTTTAAACCACTTTAAAATATCCATGAAAAACATAATTGTGAGTATGTTGCGATTACTTAATAATTCAGATTCAGTTCTTTTCTCAAAAACTCATCTTCTGATTTATTTTTGGTCCAATAATCCACGATTTTCACCCCTTTCCTTTTTGCAACACTGATTTCTTTGGTGCCATCCTGTCTTGTTTGACTTTCTTCCCAACCCATAATCTGATAGGGAAATACTTTCTCAAAATCAATCTTTAACTCCCTGATGCCGGAACTGTAGGTAACTACCAACTGACTGCGGTTGTTGCTGATATCAACTACTCTGATAAATGCCTCCTCGGATTGAAACTCCTCATGGGTGAACCTCTGGTAAAAGAGTGATGGCATCATAGTGACACTTCCTATCGGGATTTGATTGGGATTGATTCTGATCAGGTTCCAAAGTTCATCTTCTGACAACCCTGTGAATGAGAAACTATCATCGCCTTCTTTTTCGAAATAGGAAAAAATCTTCCCCTTATAGCTTTCAGTACTTTTTAAGTTAAGTTGTGTAAAGGTATGCCCACACCATTCCTGCGAACTTGCGGTGATTTTAAGGCTGTTGTTTTGTTCTTTGGTCGGCGTAAATACCGATAGCATCATATGATATGGATATATCCCGGTCACAAAATCCCGTGTTTGGTTCATTTTAATCACCGAAATCTTATCGGAGCCTGCTTTTTCTGGTTGATCCAGTTTTACATGGTTTTTTCTAGAAAACTCCTCAGTCACAAAAATAAGAACCGCTTCTCCCGTTCTGGGCTCTCCATATCGGTACTGTTCCAGGTCAAAACTTGAGATTTCAGCCTTTCCCTGAAACCAATAATCGCCCCATGCCTTAAAATCTATATCCTGACGCTGTGGTTTGGAACAGGAAGCTAACAATAGAAATACAACTGACAGAAGCACTAAAAGGATACGCATACTATTTGTTTTTTTATAAAATAAGAAATCTTTGGATCAATCAGGAATTTTGTAGTATGATTTCACTGCTTTGTAATCTTTCAGATTGACAGGTGCCATCCTTCCTGAGGTTGAAGTGCCTCCAGGAATAATTACATACCTGAAACTAACATCCCCTTCTATAGGGATAATTTGGACGGAGTTATCTTCATTGGAAAATGCCATCAGGATTTTATTCAATTGCAAATAATGAACTAATCTTTGGTTTTTGATTTGGGTAATGGTCTGAGTGATTGGAAGGGGTTGGACTATATCAGGGAATAAATCGAACCTGATAAAAATCGCTACAGTTCCCCTATCCAAAATTCCGGAAGTTATCAGAGGCTCATCTATGGTATAAACTATGCTGTTGCGACCAAAAAACATAGTGATTGCACTCCAGTCAGACTCTTCAAAAGGGATCCAATCTGAGTATATGACATTTGCTGTTCCTGTTTCCCCTTGAGGGCCTGTTTCACCTTGTGGTCCTGTTGGTCCTGTCTCACCCTGAGTACCTGTTGGACCCTGTGGACCAGATGGTCCTTGAGGACCGGTTGGCCCTTGAGGACCTGTTTCTCCCTCAGGTCCTTGGGTCCCCCCTGACCTTGTGGCCCTGTCTCACCCTGCGGTCCTGTAGGCCCTGCCGGACCCTGTGGACCAGATGGTCCTTGCGGACCTGATGGACCTTGAGGCCCTGTAGGTCCAATTGGGCCAGTTTCTCCTTGGGGACCTTGTTGACCATCGCTTCCTGATTCTCCTTGAGGTCCCTCTTCACCCTGAAGCCCTTGTTCCCCTTGAGGTCCCTGTTCTCCTTCAGGTCCCTGTTCTCCCTGTAGACCTCTTTCACCCCTTGCACCTTGGACACCAGGAGGCCCCATAATTGGTTCATCATCACTGACACAGGAATGGACAGCGAAGGCAATCATAACAAATAAGCTAAACCTTATTAATGTTTTCATATTAGAGGTGGTTTAAAAATTTTTATAGAATTGAATAATTCAAATTTCAATTAATGGTGATAGTTTTGGTGTGAGCCTATTCAGTTAGAACTTAAAATAGAATTCAATTTCGAAGTCAGATTTTACCGCTTATGATTTCGATCCAAAAAGTATATACTGGTTAAGTATTTCGGTTCTACCAATACAACTTTTTGTGCGATCGATTTTAGTCCATAAAAGTTTAAAATTTTAAACATCCATAATTTATAACTTCGAATACATAAAAAAAATAAAATCAACATAATTATGTATACTAAAGGAATTTATATTATCATTTTCCTAAAAATCCAGTGAATTGATATGGGAAAATTCTGCTGGCATACCACCACTTTGTAATTATGATTCCCCGATCTCTGTCACTATCGGTTTGTTATTTCTTGACCACTCACTCCATGAGCCCACATACAGGTTTGGAAGATCAAGGCCAGCGTAGGCCATAGCCAATAAAGTATGGCATGCAGTCACTCCGGAACCACAGTGGATAATGATATTTTTAGTCGGACTATCTTTAATGAAATTAATATACATCTTCTTTAGTTCTTCAGGTGATTTAAAAAACCCATCTTGATCCAAGTTTAGTGAAAACGGAATATTGACTGCTCCGGGGATATGTCCTGCAATCAGGTCAATGGGTTCTTTAGCGCCATTGTATCGTTCAGTTTCCCGGACATCAATGACAAGATATTCCTTATTTCGGGATACCTTTTCCACTTCAGCTATATCAGCCATCGCCATTGTCCAATCTTTTACTGTATAGTTGGACGGGATAGGTTTTGGTTCTTCTCCATTTGATGCAGCAAATCCGGCTTTGATGGCAGCAGCTAATCCTCCGTCCAAAACCTGAATCTTTTGATGTCCGATAGCTTTCATCATCCACCAAAACCGGGAAGCCGCATTTGATCCATTTTTATCATCATAGACTACCACATGACTATCGGGACTGATTCCAAGATTAGAAAGCAAGGAACAAAATTGCCCTGCACTTGGAAGCGGATGTCTGCCCCCATCCGCAAAGTCTTCTTTAATATCAGACAATTCAGTATTCAGGTCCACATGCAAAGCTCTTTTGAGATGCTGATTTAAGTAGTTGTTTTTCCCAAAACTGGCATCAATAAGAATGATTTTTTCATTTTGAGTTAAAGCAACCAAATCCTCTGGAGAAATAATTGGTGAGGTAATATTGGTCATGGTGTTTTACTTTGAACATAAATATGCCAAATAATTGATAAAAAACCAGATGTACTTTTAATTCAATTTGGATTTAGGTCATGATTTGAGCCCTTTTCTGAACCCATCCTTTTCAGCAATCTATAGTGAGAGACAATAGCACCCCACATGCTTTCTTCATGGTATTTGACCTGAAACTCTTCTGCAGTTTGTTTTACGATTTCGGAAAGGGCTATGTAATGAACATGACAGATATTAGGGAAAATATGATGGACGATATGGGTATTAAGACCTCCAAACAGGAAATTTGCCAATTTACTTTTTCTTGCAAAATCTATTGTGTTTTTGAATATATGGATCGTCCAAGTGTCGACTACATGACCTTCTAGGTTAACTGTTCCAAATTCTGATTCGTCCACCAAATGCACCGGAATAAGAACAGAAATCAGGAAAAGGCTTAAAATAAAATGTATGCCTAAATACCCCAAAATAAACTGTTGCCAAGTGACATCAAGTACCATTATCGGGATCAGAAGGGTGTAAGTGAAATAGATAAGTTTTGTGAAAAATAAAATCACGTATTCCCTAAAAGGTGGCTGGTCAATACCCAACCACCTTTTGGATTTTGAGGATGGGAAAAATTCTTTTAAACCTTTTACATATACTAAGAAAATGCTGAAAATAAGGTACAGTAATGTGGCATACAAATGTTGGAACTTATTATACCATCTATAGGGTTCGGTTGGAGACATCCTGATCAGTGGGGCCTGTTGATGAATATCAGGGTCAAAATCTGCAATATTGGGAAAGGAATGATGTGTTTTGTTATGACTTAGATTCCACAAGTATAAATTTGATCCTACCAGATTAAAAGTGTAACTCAAAATGCGGTTGAGGTGATGGCTTTTGAAAAGGGCATTGTGTGAAGCGTCATGGGCAATATTGAAAACAATCAGGCCATGGGAAAGCCCTAATAGAAGACCGATTAAAAATGTGCCCCAAGGATTGAACCAATTACTTAAAAGCAAACCATATAAAACACCGAAAAGCATCAGGAGAAATGTAGATTTGAAGGTGACTTCCCAACCTCCTTTTTTGGATTTCCCTGTTTCTTTAAAATAATGATCAACTCTTTGGGCTAAGGTTTTAGAAAACCTGTCATCATCTGCCTTTTTAAATATCGGTTTATTTGAAGCAGATTTTTGTTGGATTAGAGCGGTTGACATAGGATTTTATTTTGGGGTTGAAACAGCTTGTACTCTAGTAATGATAAACATAAGAATCGTCTAGGAATCCTAATTGATACGGGTTTATATTTAGGAAAACTTAATTGAACGATTCAAATTTCACAAAATAAAAATTTAAATTGATGCGAATTTTTAAAATAAATTATTAATAAATACAGCCTTTAAAAAATGAGATTCTTAATTTATGCAAATCAAATAAGAGATTAGAGAAATTAGTGTTTCAATAAGTAAAATTTGAGGATGGTACTTTGACTAGCCAGATTTTACATCATGTTGATAAACTACTGGCTCAATCTGTTGTTGATATTATTTAGGCACTGGGGACATTTGGCCATTGAAAATTTTATTTTGTTTTTTCAGCTAATATTTTCAATTATCTATATCTTAGATTGCATTAATAAGAACTATTTGAATGACAAGAAAATGAAAGTTAGTCCGGTAAAATCTTCAGGACTTAGCACATTTGCAGGTGTATTTACGCCTTCCATTCTCACCATATTGGGTGTGATCATGTACCTGCGTTTTGGTTGGGTGGTAGGTAATGTCGGTTTGCTGGGTAGCCTTCTTATTGTCACCTTGGCTACATCCATTACTTTTCTAACCTCTCTTTCTTTAGCAGCCATAGCCACTGATCAGCAGGTAAAAATAGGAGGGGCTTATTATATGATCAGCCGTTCTCTTGGCATTGAAAGCGGTGGAGCAGTTGGAATTTCCTTATACCTCGCCCAGGCTTTGTCAGTATCTATGTACACGGTGGGTTTTGCCGAAAGTATAATGCAAATTTTTCCCGGACTTAATGAGAAATTATTAGCCGTGGCCGCAATTCTTTTTGTTTCAGGTGTGGCATTGATCTCTGCCAAGGTCGCTAGCAGGGTGCAGTATTTTATTCTTGCCGCAATAGCTATTTCTCTTATTTCCCTGATTTTTGGTAGCCCGATTGAATCTACCGAAATAGAATTATGGGGGGTGTCTTCAGCAAGATCAGTTCCTTTTTGGGTTGTTTTTGCAGTATTCTTTCCGGCGGTTACTGGGATAGATGTGGGCGTGAATATGTCGGGCGACTTAAAGGACCCTGCAAAGTCCATACCTAAAGGAACCTTTTTGGCCGTCGGTGTAGGGTATATCATATATATGGCGCTACCTGTGATCTTGGCAATGCGTGCGGATGCAACTAGCCTAATAGAAGACCCGATGATCATGCGTAGGATTGCCTTTTGGGGCGATGCAATTCTGGTCGGCGTATGGGGTGCTACCCTTTCAAGTGCCCTTGGCAGCACATTGGCTGCTCCGAGGGTACTGCAGGCACTCGCTCAAGATGGTGTATTGCCCCGTTTTATGGCTGGGTTGGGAAAGGGCAGCGGAAAGGAAAACCTTCCCCGAAAGGGCACCCTTTTTACATTAATTTTTACCATTACCGCAGTATTGCTTGGAGATCTCAATGTAATAGCTCCAGTGCTGACGATGTTTTTTCTTACTGCTTATGGCGTGCTCAATTTTTCTGCAGGAATAGAAAATATTTTAAAATCGCCCTCTTTTCGTCCGAAATTTAAAGTGCATTGGTTTTTTTCCCTTTTAGGAGCTGTAGGTTGTTTTGGTGTGATGATACTCATCAATCCTGTTGCTACTTTAATTGCTGCAATATTTGTTTTTCTGATATTTTTCTGGCTTAAGCGTCGTGGACTAAAAAAGACTTGGGGAGGAATAGGACGTGGTGTTCGGCTAAGCCTTATCCGTTTTAGTCTGATGCGTTTGAGCGAAGATGCAGATCCTAAAAACTGGCGTCCACACCTGTTAGTATTTTCGGGGGCCCCACAAAGCCGATGGTACCTGATAGCTGTAGCCGATGATTTTATTCAGGGAAAAGCCTTGATGACAGTTGCCACAATATTGACTGAAGAAAATATAACCAAAAAGAGATTGCGTAAGATGGAAAAACATACGCGGGATTTCCTTGCCAAAAGAGCTATTCATAGTTTGGTACGAATCATCCCATCTGCCAATCCTTTTAAAGGGGCCAAGACAATGGTAGATCATTATGGTTTGGGAAGCCTCGTGCCCAATACCATCATTTTGGGAAATACCACAGAGGATAGCCATATGCAGGATTTTTGTGACATGATTGGGTATTTCTATAAATTACAGCGCAATATCCTGATCATTGATATTGAAGAAGACTATAAAAAAAGTTCAAAGAAAAGTATTGATGTCTGGTGGGGAGGATTGAAAATGAATGGTGCTTTAATGATCATTATGGCACATTTGCTAAGGCGCAGTTTTGGATGGAGGGAAGCCGAACTTACCATCAAAATGGTTGTACCAAATGAATCTGCCGCACGAGATGCCGAAAAAAACCTTGCTGAAATAATAGAAAAAATGCGGTCCAATGCAAAATATGAGTTGATCGTAGCGGGAGGAAGAAGTTTCCCAGAGATTCTCAAAAATGAAAGTCGAACGGCGGATCTTGTATTTCTTGGATTGAAAACACCGGACGATAATTATCCATTGTATTACCGAACGCTTCAGGCAAATACCGCTCATCTCAAAAATAAAATTTTTGTTTTGGCCGGAGAGGACGTGGCTTTCGAAAAAGTACTTTTTTAAAATTGATCGCTTAGAGATTTAAAAGGCACATTTTCAATTAAGGTGACCCTTAAAACTCGCAGAAAAGTCTATGTTTCAATAAAGACTTTGATTTTCCTGGTAGACTTCTTCATTTCGTCAAATATCAAAAAAAAAGCCCCGCACAATAAATTTTGTGCAGGGCCAAGGTAGTGGTTATTCTAAATTTTGATTTTGTCCGCTCCTATATCAATAAATTGGTCGGACTCCTATGCCGTGAAAATCACTGGCCTGTAAATCCTTAACCGGTGCAGGCTGGATCAATGCTGCGATTTTTCTGTTGGAGGTATTGATGACAGAAAATCCGGGCGTTGTACCCGTGGCCACATGAGCGGCACCGCTTCTGGGATTAGGTCCACGCAGGGTTATAAAGGCAAATTTTCCATCAGGAGAAAAATCAATAATATCGGGACTGCTGCCTACAAAATCCAGGTTATGGACTATTTTGTCCGTCATGGTATTGATTATGATTCCGTTGTCACTGCCTCTGTTGACCTGCCATAGCCAAGGTCCCTTTGGACTGACTCTGGCACCGTGAGCATCCACACCTCTGGTTTCACTGCTGGATTTGATCAGAGTATGGTTTGAAGTATCAAAGACATACCATTCACCACTTTCGGTTGGGGGATTGAGAGCGCTACCTGGATCGCCCCAGTTGGCGTACATTTTTTTACCATCCTGACTGAGCGCCAAACCGCAATTGGCTTTGACTTCATCTCTTGAAAAGGCCTTAACTATCTTGGGCTCGGGCGCTTGTATGTCCACCACAACCAGCCCACCTGCACCTGGTCCTAGTGTCACATAGGCATACTTTCCATCTGCAGTGTAAAGGTGGCAGACCGGTGCTGCCCGAACATCTTCAAAATTGTCTTTCCATTCTTGCTGCTCCAGCAGATTGAGCTCCCGTCCAATGGCAAAACTTTCATTTGCAAGGTCAGCGGTAATTTCAATAAAAGTAACGGTACCAATGTTGGCCACCCAGATGGATTTGTCGTCAGGTGTAAAACTTGCCATGTGGGCCCCGGCGCCGGTAAATATTACTTTAATGACTTTTCGGTCTTGGGTTCGGATGATGGCCACATTACCGGATGCTGGTGAAGCGACAACAGCATATTCATGGGTTGAATTGAATTCGATCATGTGGGGCATGGTCACGGCATCAACAATTTCACCTTCTGATAGCAATGCTGGAAAGTCGATTACACAAGTTTCTGTCAGACCAGAATTGAAAATGTGGATCCTGCTTAAGTTTACCCCTTGGTCAAGAGCCCATATTTCATAATCTTTTGCAAATGGACCTTGGCCCATTCCCCTATTTGACTTGTCATCTTTTTTTTGAAGACTAATAAGATCCTTCGTAATTAACTCGCATCCCTGCAGAATGCACATAGCCACCAGCGCAATAAGATAAGAACCGAAAGCTTTTTTTTGATCATTAAATTTTGTCATAAATGTTGTGGTTTTGGTAAAGTAAAAAGAGCGGAATAAATGACATCCTACTAGAAAAATAAAATTAAGAAATTTTCTGAGGAAATTTGTATGTCATGAAAAGTTTGACAGTACCTGTGATGATCATCAGAACACAAACCCCCATCAATATAAATTATAGTTGCAAACCATCAACAGAGAAGTTAAATTAAGCCTCAATTTATAAATCATCAACATTACACTCCATGAACCTAGCAGCTATAGATATTGGTACCAATTCCATTCACATGATCATCGTCAAGGTGACTTCCAAGCAGACTTTTGAGGTTTTGGTGCAGGAAAAGGAAATGGTGAAATTAGGAGTTGGTGTTTTTGCCAATAAAATGTTGAGTGAAAAAGCATTTGATGCAGGTATAGAAACCATATCCCGATATGTACAACTTGCCGATGAATATGGGGTCGAGCATATCATTACTGCTGCCACCTCCGCTACCAGAGAGGCAAAAAACGGAAGAGAATTTTTGGACCGGTTGATCCAGGATATTGGATTGTCACCACAACTGATTTCAGGGAAAGAAGAATCCAGATTGATTTTTTTAGCTGTTAAGAGGGCGATTGATCTGCAAAGTAATAATGTAATGGTCATTGATATCGGGGGAGGGAGTACAGAAGCTGTGGTAGGCAATAAAGATGCTGTCCTTTTTAAAAGCAGTATGAAACTTGGGGTACTGAGGCTGTTAGACAAAGTAGGAAACCAAGGTCCTTTGACCAAGGAAAAGCAGGAAGATCTGAATAACCATATCAAAGGCATAGCGGAAAAAGTGTTTGCAGAAGCTAAGGCTGTAGGGTTCACAAAAATAATAGGAACTTCTGGGTCTATCAGGACTTTGGGCGAAGCGGCCTTATTAATGAATAAAAAAGGAAATCTAAGTTCCATTAACGCAGAGACCGTCAAGGTTAAGGACATAGAAAAGATAACAACAAAATTATTAAGTCTACCGGCAGAAAAAAGATCTGAAATACCGGGGATCAATGAAAACCGGGTTGATGCCATTCATTTGGGAGGATTACTGCTGGTTGAACTGCTGAAGTTGACTGATGTGAAAGAATTGACTTTGTCAGATGCTTCACTTCGCGAGGGCCTGATCGTGGATTATGTGGAAAAAAACGGTCAGAAACTGGAAGATCTGGTATTGGGCAGTAGTATCCGTGAAAAAAGCTGCATGCTAAAGTCCATGAAATATGAGACTGATATTCTGGAGAACAAACATGTGGCAAGGTTAGCCTTACAGCTTTTTGATCAATTGAAAGATTACCACGGTATGGATTTGGCAGCTAGGGACTTACTTTATCATGCAAGTCTGATTTACGACATTGGGACTTATGTCAATTTTCAAGATTACCATAAGCACTCCAAATACCTGATTCTTAAAGGGAGATTGAGGGGGTTCAACAACAATGAATTATTGATTTTGGCCAATCTGGCCAGATACCACAGAAAAAAAGGTCCAAAAAAGAAGAAAATTAAAAAATTTTCCAAAAATCAAAGACAATTGGTTTTGGGGCTTTCGGGAATACTAAGAATAGCAGTCGGTTTGGACAAAACCAAAAACCAATGGGTCGAGAATGTGTATTGTGTCCCTGAAAAGGATAGTCTGACCATCAAGATTTTTGGTGATGCCACCATGGACCTGGAAATCTGGGAAGCCCAAAGGTTTTCAGATACCCTTTCAAAATTTTTGGGAGAGAAAATAGAGGTGGTGAAAGGGTAGATGATTTCAGCAATATCCACCTTTTCCTTTTGGCTAACCTTTGAATACCCAGCTCATTTCAGCACCTCACGCAAAAAACCCAGCGCTTTATAAATTAAATTTCTGGCTGATTTGATGTTGTCCAACTTCATGATTTCCTGAATCTGCTGGTAATTGAGACCCTCATAAAAAAAATAATAAATCACTTCCCTTTTTCTCGGACTGAGTAAAGCTATAGCCTTGTTAAGTTTTGCTTTTTTTTCTTCATCGATCTGCCTATCGATTAACAGCTTTTCGTGAGAAAATGTGAAATCAAAAAAATAACTGCTGTCAATGTCTTCCAAATTGCTGTACCATTTCCCTTCTTCTTTGATAATGGTTCTTTTTAGACATTTGAACAGGTAAAATTTGATGGAATCTGTCGGCCCAAGATTGCTGCGGTATTTTCTCAGTTCGATGAACATATCCTGTATGGCATCTTTGACCAATTCTTCTTTTCTACAAATTCTCCATCCGTAAGCAAAAAGCTTATCAAAATAGGACTCATATATGCGTATGAATGCTGATTCATTTCCATTCCTAAAGGAATTCCATAAAACCACATCTTCTGTTGGAACAGACTGATTGATATGCTCCAGGGTATTTTCCCTTGAAAAAGAATTTTTTTGGCGAGACAGCATTTTGGGTTTATTGTTCTTTTTTTAAAGTTAAAGTCAATAATTTAAAAATTAAAGCTTAAATCAATTAAATAATGGTTATCCAAAAAATGTATAAGAAGAAATTAGACTTGGATGTTCAAATGCTCTTGTTAACTTTACGTGCGAAATGAACAGCAAACTTCTGCATATCTCTTTTTTCCCTACCAAAACTACTTTTGGTATTGTTTTTCATTTCCATCATTCCTCGCAAGAGGAAAATTTTTAACATATCGCCCCGGATGGCTGTTGATATAATCATACCGCCTAATCATCCAAAATTCTTATTGGCATTTTGATACTAAACGTATATTGCACTCATGAATTCAATTATCCGTATTGCTGTCCAAAAAAGCGGCAGACTCAGCGACGACTCACTTAGCCTCATCAAAGAATGTGGCATCAAATTTTATAATGGTACCGGAAAGCTCAAGTCTACCTCTACCAATTTCCCCATTGAATTTCTTTTCTTAAGAGATGACGACATACCCGGATATGTATCTGATGGTGTTGCGGATTTGGGAATAGTTGGAGAAAATGAACTGGTAGAAAAGGACAGAGAAGTGAGTCTCCTCAAGAGACTCGGATTCTCCAAATGCCGTCTTTCCCTTGCTATTCCCAAAGGTGAGGATTATGAAGATGTAAATTATTTTGAAGGAAAAAGCCTCGCAACCTCTTATCCGAAAATTCTTGGAGATTATCTCAAATCCAAAAACATCCATGCAGAAATCCATGAGATAAGTGGGTCTGTTGAAATTGCCCCAAGTATAGGCTTAGCTGAGGGGATTTGTGACATTGTTAGTTCAGGATCAACCTTGATGATGAATGGCCTCAAAGAAGTGGAAGAAATATTTAAATCGGAAGCAGTATTAATTGCCAACAAAAACCTTTCAGAAGAAAAATTGGCTATTATAGATAAACTTCTGTTCCGGATAAATGCGGTTCAAAAAGGTAAAAGCAATAAGTATGTTTTATTAAATGCTCCAAATGAATCACTTGAAAAAATCATCAATCTGATTCCAGGAATGAGAAGCCCGACCATATTACCCTTGGCACAGGAAGGATGGTCGTCAGTACACTCAGTGTTGAGTGAGGACCAGTTTTGGGAAAACATCGAAGAACTCCGTGCAGCCGGTGCTGAGGGGATTTTGGTGGTCCCGATTGAGAAAATGGTTATTTGAGATTGGCAATGTGAGATGTGAGACATGAGACATGAGACTTAAGATACAAGAAGCGAGAAGCGAGAAAAATGAACTTGTTGTTCGAAGCTTGTGGCTTCGTTGACCCTGAGTAAGGCTTTTGGAACGCCTGTTGTCACGGGAAGTGGTTTGAATGAATACACTCACGTAAACAAGTTTGAAAAATGAAGGATGAGGTCTGTGTCATTCTGGAGACGAGCTTAAGTTAATTTGTAATTTATTAACAACTCATCAAAGAAGTGAAAGCCTGCCCAGCAGCATCTAGGAGAACAAAAATGAGGGTGTTAAAGGCAAAATGCCGTAGGCATGACCGCAATGATAGCCCGGCAATTTATTGCTAGGATCAAGACCAAAAAAGAATCCCCGGAGTGCCATCGGCACGGACGATATTAAATGGACAAATGATTATAATTAAAGAAGACAAGTTGGTTGACCTTAAATCATATTGAATAGAACTTAGCTTTCCTATGTAACAATTAATGTAAATTACCTTAGTCAAAAAAGCGGATAGATCCGACTGCCCCCTAAACCAAACATTTCGCCAAGACGGATAAGTTTGTCTAACCATAAATGCATATCAATATGAAAACCATATACAACCCTACAAAATCCGAATGGGCAAAGGAATTGAAAAGACCTGTTCAAAAGTCCAAGGAAATAGAAAAGATCGTCAAGCCGATCATGCAAAAAGTCAAAAGACTGGGAGACAAAGCCTTGAAAAAATTTGCTTTGGAGTATGACCATGTTCAGATAAAAACCCTTTTGGTTTCGATGGAAGAGATCTTTCAGGCAAGGGAAACTGTCGATTCAAAACTCAAGGAAGCCATTCAGGTCGCAAAACAAAACATAGAAAAATTCCATGAAGCCCAAGCAACACCGGACCTCGAAATGGAAGTGATGGAAGGGGTTACCTGCATGAGGAGGTCTGTGCCAATTCAAAGGGTTGGTCTTTATATTCCCGGAGGAACTGCACCGCTTTTCTCAACGGTTTTGATGTTGGGTATTCCGGCCAACCTTGCGGGATGTGAGGAAATCGTCCTTTGCACACCACCGGATAAAGAAGGGAATATTCACCCTGCCATTCTCTATACCGCGGATTTGATCGGTATCGATAAAATCGTAAAAGCCGGAGGGGCACAGGCAATTGCTGCTATGACCTATGGTACAGAATCTGTCCCAAAAGTCGATAAGATTTTTGGACCGGGAAATCAGTACGTAACCGCGGCCAAACAATTGGCTGTAAAAAAAGGTGTATCCATAGACATGCCGGCAGGTCCTTCAGAGGTATTGGTGTATGCGGACCATACAGCTATCCCCGCCTTTGTAGCAGCAGATCTACTATCCCAGGCCGAACACGGAGTTGATTCACAGGTCATCCTTGTAGCTTCTTCAGAAAAAATAGCCAACAAAGTTCTTGATGAAATAGAGGCTCAACTTCCTAAACTCCCAAGGAAGGATATGGCCAAAAAAGTACTGGAAAACTCTGTTGCCGTTATCATCGCCAAACAGGATAAGGCAATCGAACTGATTAATGATTATGCACCTGAACACCTCATCATTTGCGTGGAAAATGAAGATGAAGTAATCCGCCAAATCAAAAATGCCGGATCAGTATTCATAGGCAATTTCACCCCTGAATCTGCCGGAGATTATGCCTCAGGTACAAACCATACGCTACCTACCTTTGGTTATGCCAAAAATTACAGCGGAGTCTCTTTGGATAGCTTTGTCAAAAAGATCACATATCAAAAAATCACGGAGAAGGGAATCAAAAACCTCGGCCCTACAGTAGAGACCATGGCAGCCAATGAAATGTTGGAAGCACATAAAAATGCTGTCAGTATCCGCCTAAAATACCTTAAAGAGAAAAAATAATGTCTTTTCCATTAGAGAAATTATTGAGACCCCATATTTTGGGGATAAAACCATATTCCTCTGCCCGTGATGAATATTCCGGTAAAGACGGCGTGTTTCTGGATGCCAACGAAAATCCTTATGGTTCATTGACAGGTGAGCCTTTCAACCGCTATCCTGACCCATATCAATTGGAAATCAAGGAAAAATTATCCTTTATTAAAGGTGTCCGAGCCACTCAGATATTTCTGGGTAACGGAAGTGATGAGGCTATTGATTTATTGATGAGGGCTTTCTGTGTTCCCGGCAAGGACAATGTTATCTTGCTGCCCCCTACTTATGGAATGTATGAAGTATCCGCTTCCATCAATGACATCGAAACCAAAAAAGTCAACCTTACCGAAGATTATCAATTGAAACCAAAAGATATCTTAGCTGCTGTTGATCCCCAAACCAAAATTATTTTTATCTGCTCGCCCAATAATCCAAGTGGTAATAAAATGAATAGACATGATATTCGAACCATTATTGCTGGCTTTGATGGATTGGTGGTAGTAGATGAAGCCTATATTGATTTTAGCGATGAACCGAGTTTTACAACGGAGCTACATTTCTCCCCTAATTTATTGGTGATGCAGACTTTTTCAAAAGCTTGGGGTATGGCCAATCTAAGGATTGGTATGGCATTCGCTTCTGAAGAAATCATCCGGATTCTTAACCTTATCAAACCACCCTACAACATATCAGGTCTTACCCAACAAAAAGTACTTGAATCCTTGGAGCAGGCAGATAAAATTGATGCATTGGTTCAGACTGTCTTAAAAGAGAAAGACCGTTTATCAAAAGCTTTGGAAAAACTACCCTTTATCTCACATATTTACCCTTCCAATGCCAACTTTGTTTTAATCAAAATGCCCGGCGCAAAAAAAGTTTATGACTATCTGATCAATGATCTGATCATCGTTAGGGACAGGTCAAAAGTGGTACTTTGTGAGGACTGTTTGCGGATTTCGGTGGGGACAAAGAAAGAAAACGACAAGTTGATAGAGGAATTGGAAAAATATGAATAACAGGATTGACCTGAAAAAGACCTTATGTTTTTTATCAATATCAATTATCATCCGATTTCAACAAATATCCCTTCAGAAAGGATTATGCATTTAATTTAGTTACTGTTAAAATACTGGGAATGATAATCCCTATTTAAAACTTATAAACCTATAAACCATGAAAAAAGTACTTTTTATAGACCGTGACGGTACCATCATTGTTGAACCAACTTCAGATTTTCAGATCGATAGTCTTGACGACCTTGAGTTTATTCCAAAGGCTATTTCCAATTTGCGAAAAATTGCAGAAGAAACAGATTATGAATTGGTGATGGTCACTAACCAAGATGGAATGGGTACTGAATCATTTCCTGAAGACACATTTTGGCCTGCCCATAATAAAATGATGCTGATCTTGGAAAATGAAGGCGTTCATTTTTCAAAAGTACATATCGATAGGTCTTTTGAACATGAAAACCTTCCTACCAGGAAGCCCGGCATTGACATGTTGACCGAATATCTTACTGGTGATTTCGACCTTGCCAATTCCTATGTGATCGGTGATAGGAAAACAGATGTTCAAATGGCCAAAAAACTTGGCTGCAAATCCATATTTATAGGAGAACAAATTGACCAAGCTACTTTTTGTACCAAAAACTGGGATGAAATCTATGAATACCTCAAAATGCCATCACGAATTGGAGAAGTGTTCAGAAAAACTTCCGAAACCGATATCCACATCCTTGTCAATGTAGACGGGTCAGGGAAATGTGAAATTTACACAGGATTGCCATTTTTCGACCACATGTTGGAACAATTAGGGAAACATGGAGGGACCGATCTATTGGTAGAAGTCAAGGGTGACCTACATATCGATGAACACCATACCATTGAAGATACTGCATTAGCATTGGGAGAAGCATATTTGAAAGCTCTTGGTGACAAAAAAGGGATTTACCGCTATGGATTCCTATTGCCTATGGATGACGTATTGGCACAGGTTGCGATTGATTTTGGAGGAAGGCCTTGGATGGTCTGGGATGCGGAATTCAAAAGAGAAAAAATCGGAGATATGCCCACTGAGATGTTTTATCATTTCTTCAAATCATTCAGCGATACCGCAAAATGCAACCTCAACATCAAAGCCGAAGGTACCAATGAACACCATAAAATTGAAGCGATTTTTAAAGGACTTGCCAGGGCAATAAAGATGGCTGTCAAAAGGGACCGCAATGCTTTGAATCAACTTCCAAGTAC
>NZ_JBGSXS010000060.1:0-17148 GCF_041751335.1 Aquiflexum sp. | reverse complement strand
GCAAAGACTAAACTGAGAAGGGGAAAACTTTTGAAAACCTAAACAAAAAGCAAAAATGTTATCTTTATGATTGCTATGGAAACAACAGACATCAAACAGGAATTGAGGACACTGATAGACAATGAAAATGATCTCAGGGTTTTGGAAGCGATAAGAACTTTGCTTGTTAAGACAGGTTTAGATCCAGTCCTTAAAGAAAAACTCACATCAAGAGCTTTAAAAGCTGAGGAGGATATTAAAGCTGGAAGGGTTTTTACAAGGGAGGAGATTGAAAAGAAGCTTAATAGTAAGTTGGGTTTATGAAAGTGATTTACACCGACCAATCTTATGAAAGGCTGGAAGAATCAATGAATTTTTTATTAGAGATTCAAGGAATACCCTTGGATAAAGTGAGGGAAATTGGAAGTAAATTGTTGGATAGGGCAGACAGCTTAGCAAATTCTCCACATATAGGCCAATATGAAGATTATCTGCATCATTTAGGTAAAGGTCATAGGAGATTGGTGGAAGGAGTGTTTAAGATTATTTATAGAATAGAGGGAGACTATATTTTCATTATTGATTTTTTTGATACTCGTCAAAATCCTGATAAAATGAAAGGATAATCCTTTCTCGTTTTTTCCCCAAAATCCCCAGCTAGGTGAAGTTTGACGAAGGTGCTAGGTGTAGATTGCATCTACCCCTTCTTATCTTTGAAATTTTTAATTCCAGTTTTAGAGAATTACTTTTAGTTATGGGATATGGACATCATACCAAGCTATCGGGATGGTTGGAATAAAAGGGTATAGTTACAAACTCAATCCCTCCGAAAATCTAAACTACACTGAGAAGGGGCATCTTGCTTTAGTATCAGGATAGAATGGATATCTCTTTCAAATTTAAGGGTACATTTGTTTTAGTTTAACTTACAGAGTCACTATGGTCAAATTTAATGCGCCGGAACTTCGGAAAGATTTCATAATTGTAGTTCGTCGAAGTGAATCAGAATTAGCTGCTACTGCAATTTCCTATCTTTTTAAGCCTGACAGTTATCTGCCGATTTTTGAATTTTCTGATGTAGATATCCCGGCTAATGCACATGTTCTTGAACCCGACATATTTTTAATACAACGACGGCGTGCAGAACATTTTTCGACATTTCTCAACAATGCAATAATTCAAAATGGTGGTTGTGATAATTTATTGTTGCTTGGGCTTACAAACAACCAACTCAGTTATCTGTATTTCTTAAAGCATTACAATATAATGCAGATAGATTCTGCGGATCAACTTGAATCCTATTTGGGTGGCTTCGCCTTTGATAAGCAAGCCACCCTTATATGTTCGGTAGAGCAATGTTATGAGGGCCTAAATATAGCCTTACAACAGAATAGTATATTGCGAATAAGTCCTCATAATGCAGCTTTACATGAGCAGAAAGAAGGCTTAAGGGGAATTGTTATTATTGAGCGCAAATCTACAGCTGAGACTACAATTGCCGTAAATTATGCAGCAAGCATCGGGGCAAAAGTAGTGATTGTTAATGAAATGGCTAAACATGAAAACGACCAAGTCCTGCAGTTGTTGGAAGATTGGGACGGCGGTGACCCAAAGGCATTACTTTATTTGCTAGACAAGATTAATATAAGAATTGGAGGGATTAATTTTGATCAATTTGAATTTGCAACCTTTTTTACAGATGGCCTCCCTTATTCGTTAAGTGTCAATTCTATTCCAGTTTGCTATGTGAATTTGGAATACCGCCCAGATTTTTTTATCCACAATGCTTTTAAATATGAGATCAACAAAAGATCAGGGTCAGCCGTAGTTTTTTCACCGGTTTTCTTTGACGATGAAGAAACCGAAAAAATCATCAACCTGCTTGAGTTTAAAAACTATTACATTCGAAAGCTTACTGACGAAGCTGCCACAACTTATAACCTCAAAAATTCAATTGAATGCTATCCTTTTGACCTTCTACATATTTGTAGTCACGGCGGAGAAGTTAGCGGAACACGTTGCGAAGTCCACTTTAGAGGAGCAGACGGAAAGGGCCATGAAGTAGAATTTGACTTTGTGTTTAGTATCGCTTTAACCCCTTATAAGGATTTGCATGCAGTTGAGAGACTTTATTATTTCAAAAAACTGGATGGTTTGACATGGCGCAGCCAAGAACTACGTGATAAAGGTTATTCCAATGAAGTTTATGCAGGTATAATTAATGAAATCAGTTCGGCGTTCGATAGAAAAAAAGTTATCAGAAAATATCCGGTACCGCAGGTGCCAAATGCAAATGCCATTAAATGCATTGACTTTAATTATTTGGCTAATTTCGATCAAATGGCAAGTGATAACCACCCACCTCTGATTTTTAACAATACCTGTTGGTCTTGGATGAACGTTTCTACGAGTTTTCTTACTGGCGGGGCACGTGGATATATCGGTTCGATCACCAAGGTATCAAATGATAAAGCTTTGCGCTTTGCCGAAACGTTTTATGATCAAGTGTTTGACTCTAATATTATAGAAGCTTTTCATACCGCTAATACTGCGGGGATTCAGGATGGTACCTTGCCAATATATATTTACTGGGGGCTACATTTCTCAACCTTAAACAATACCGAGACAATCCGAACCAATCACAAGTTCGTTTTTGAAGATCTGAATAAAAAATTGGCTATGTGGCGTTTTAAAAGAGATCATAGTGAAGGTTCTAAAGACTTGCTTGAAGGCCGAGTTATTAACACCTTTTGGCTAATAAATGATGTTTTTAAAGGGGGAATAGAGGGACATAGGCCCACAGGAAAACGCCAACCACGTAAATAGTATGTCGCCTTTGCCGTCCTGAATTTAATCTCGTTTTAATTTTGTTTGAATTCTCTTTCCCAATTCATCGCAATATTACCCTATTTTTTTCAAACTGATTGAAACTTGGGGATTTCATCAACTTGCAATTTGGGCTTTACTATTTCGATATAACTTTCCCCCAACTGGGTGAAAATTGACGAAGGCGCTTTGGTGTAGATTGCATCTACACCTCTCTATCCTTCGAATTTTCAATTCCAGTTTTCAAAAATCACTTTTGTTAATGGGAGATAGAAATCATCCCCGAACATTGGAATATCTCCTCCGAAAACCTGAACTACACCGCAAAGGGGAAAATTTTTCCAAATAAAGAAAAAAGGAGGACAATTGCCCTCCTTTTTTATTATCGTCTTTTTTCTCTAAATCATTTTTTCCAACTAGCCTTCCCACCCTTGGCAGAATCCACATTGATAGTATAATTGCCTCCTCCGGAAACAACCCAACGCACTTTGATTGCTCCCATTCCTAGGATATTGGCCACGGAGATTTTTTCTGGATTGACTGTTTGCTCGGTGAGTTTGTTGAAATCCTCATTTTCTACGACAAAACCAGCTACTACTTTGGCACCTGAGATACTGATATAGTCAGGTCTTTCGATTTTGTATTTTAGATCCTGACTGGAATGTGTTGGGATCAAACGCTCATTATAAATGGTAGCAGTGATTTCTTTCAAGCCACCGCCCAAATCTTTTTCCTGAACATCAGACACACTCAGCTTGGGAGTATGGTAGGCATGCAAAATGGTAAACGCTGAGTTTCTGTGTGCATCTTGTTCCATCAGGAAACCTGGGTGAAGTCTTCCGAAGTTTTTCTTGAACCCACCGACTTCAATTTTGCCATATTGGGGATGGTCGTATTCTTCCCAATTTACAAATGCATCACCAAAAGTAAGGTATTGGTCTACTTTCATTTGCTCGTCTTGGTTTCCTCTTCCTGCATTTTGATGGAAATACAGGTAGGAAGTCATCAGTTCATTGGAGTAGGTAAAAATCCCACGTCCTCCATAGAACCAATCCAATTGTCCACCGAACACAGAATAAAGATCTTTGTAAACCACCAAGTACTTGTATCCTGGCATAAATTCCTCACCTTTTTTGGCAATGGCATCATAGATGCGGATATCAGTTTGGTTGTAAGTTCCCAAATCTTCTTCAGCACCAGGACCTCTCAATATCATCCCACCATAGTTGTGGTAACTTTGGGCTCCGGCAATATTTGAATGTTTCATCACAAATTCTACCACTGCCCTGTTTTCAGGAACAGAGAAAGGGTACCTCAATGCACCTCTTTGTACATAATCCGGTTGCCAGTTCCAGCCCCAATCTCTATTTGGGTCATAGTATCCGATACCATCATCATTTACTACGCCATCTCCGTCTCTATCGATACCTTCATAACCTAACATTTCATATTCGCCTTTTTGATCTGCTGCCACAGGGATCAGCTTTCTAGGATCCATTTGATCTTTCACATACCTACCTGTAGGCGATTTTCTGATCATAAATGTGATGTGACCATCTCCATTAAGGTCGTCAAAAGGATCTTCACCCGCGATGCCATCTCCATCATTATCCAAAATCATCATTCCCGATCTTGGGGAGTTTTGGTTGTTGGCTTCTTTGATAAAATAATCATGCGCATCCGGGTTGATGGTAGGAGCGATGTAGAAGGTTTTGTCTGTCAGGAGTTCCGTGATAAAATCCAGTTCGCCATACATCTCGGAAAGATACCAAGCTGTATATAGCGTGAACTCTGTTCCCTGAATCTCATTAGAGTGAATGTTGCCATCAATCCACATGGCAGGTTTTTCCTCTGCTTTGCCAACTTTGAAATCGGTGACGGTAAGAACCCAAATATCATTTCCTTGGTATGATTTACCAATGCTTTCCAGTTTGACCAAGTTGGGATGTTTTTTGGCCATGTCCTTCATGATTTCCTCAAGGGCAAGGTTGGTATGGTACCTGTTCCAGGAAACCTGAACCTTAGGATTGTGCGGAGTACCCAATGCACGGAAATACCTGTCCTGTGCAACTTGAGCTTCTGTTTGCTGTATGCCTGCGAAGCTGATAGCTACTCCTAAGGCTGCTGTATATATCCAGTTTTTGATTTTCATTATTGTGTCGGTTTAGAGTTTCACATTGAGAGTTGCGATACCAGTATGGGCAGCACCTGCTTTGATATCCACAGCACCAGAACCTTTCACGATCCAGGTAAGGGTGGTCTTTTCATAGGCTCCCAAGGTATCGATCAACTTGATCTTGTCGCCCGAAATCAGGTCTTTTGCATCTTTGTTGATATCCACCCTGATTTTTCTCAACCAACGCGATTTCTCTCCCATATCAGAATGGGTCGGTAATGCTGAGTTATTGAATAAATCAACAGTAATTCTGGTCAGGCCATTGCCGAGTTTTTCTGTTTTCACATTGTGAAATTCCAGTTTTGGGCTCATAGCGGCCAGCTTCAATATGAAATCCGTATGCTCTTTGGCAATGTCATTCACCATCGCAAAAGGGGGATTGTACATGGCAAATGGCCTGATACCACCCACTTCCACTTTTTGGTTTGGAAAATCAGGGTGATTGACTGAGGTCCAAGGTACAAAAGCATTGTTTACCCCTTCTTGGGCTGCCCAAGCCAGGAAGTTTGCCTCGGCATTGCTTTCTGATTTTCCGTCTTCACCTTTAACTTCAGGTGCCCACCATCCCGGTGTACTGAAACTTAATCTTCCAAAATGGAAATAAGCCCACTGGAAAAAGTCGCCGTCCGTACCTTGATTGGTTTGATTGAAAGCTTTCTGTGTAACCGATTCATTGTACATGCCTGATACCATAATGTTGATGGCCACGTCTTTTTCCAACATGGAGGTAATAATTCTCTTCTTGGCATCTCCGGCATTGTATTTTAATGGAGCCGAAAGATTATTGGCCGGGCTGAAAGTCACAAAAGCAAAAATATTCCATTGCTCAAACAGGTAATCCAACAAAGCCCTGCTTTCAGCTTGCGAAACAGCATAGTCTCCTGCCAAAGGCGTGAAGATGGGGAATTTGTATGTTAAACTTTTATTGAATGCTATTCCTTCCACAAGGTCCTCTCCGAATTTGCCGTCTTTATCATTGTCACGGCTTTCAGGATAAAGTAAGTAGCTTCCTTTTTGGCCTTTTGCTACATCAGCTTTGACCATTACCCGCTCATCTTTTTCATGGGTTTTGTGATCGCCCATTGGACTTTCTACACGCATCATGGTGATGAGACCGTCTTTGTTGAGGTCTTCGTAACCATCTTCGCTTACCCTTCCGTCACGGTCATGGTCTATTTTAGCGGCATTTCCCCTTCTTTCATACTTTACTGCAGCATGGTATTGCTCATAGGCGTCAGGAGACATGTTTGGGAAAACATAAAATGTGTTATTGTCCAAAGCAGCTGAGTGGTCTTTTACCAAGCGTTCCGCAAATTGAACTGCGAGTTCTACAGAAAGAACATGAAAGCCTTCCGCTCCACCGACTACGGCAATGGCAGGCTTGTTGTCCATATCTCCTTTGCCGATTTTGAGGACCCAGATGTCTTTTCCACCTTCTGTTTTGGTGAGTGAACTGAGTTTGGCCGAACTCCCGCTTCCGGAAATGGCCTGTAGTCTCTGTGTGACCTGACTGAGCGTGGGATAATCGCCCTGTGCCAAGGTAGTCGCATGAACGGAAAATAGCATTCCGACCCCTGCAACCATGGATAGATACATTTTATTCATAAAGTATATTAGGTTTAGTTCTTATGAAAACAAAGGGCTTAAAAAGGCCCAATTGCCATGGCGATGTTACAAAAAATACGTGGTTAATTAAAAAGGCTTTAGCTATTCAGGAATCAAGGATTTTGAATGGCTTGAGGTAAGGATAAGTGGGAGTGATATCCTGCTGTTTAAAATCATTAGGATTAAAATTATTTGTAAGTTAATATTTTTGGTATTTTACACGCTGCCAATAAAAAATGCCATGTTCAATAAAATTGCTTTAGCTGTAGCTTTCTCACCCACATTGGAGGCTTTGATTTGTGAGTCCAAAAGACTCAAGGATATTTTCAATTCTGAACTGCTTTTGATTCATGTCGGGGAAAAAAGTCCTGAGCTTGAAAATATTTTGCAACAATTGCTGATCAAACATGGTCTAAAAGGTAATAAAATAAAAACGATCTGGGAAAAAGGGAATCCTGCCAAAAAAATTATTCAGACCTGCAAAGAAGAAAATGTTGATTTGTTGGTGGCAGGGGCTTTGAAAACGGAAGGGTTTTTCAAATACTATATAGGGACCATTGCCAGAAAAATAATCAGGAAATCTAATTGTTCAGTTTTGATGTTGGTTGATCCTTTGGAAAAACCTACACCCTTTGATAAAGTAGTTATTAATGGTACTCAGCAGGAACAGACGCATTTTGTGATCAGTAAGGGGCTTGAATGGTGTAAAATGGACCAGGCAAAACAAATTTATGTGGTCAACGAAATAAAAATGTATGGTTTTCAAATGGCCACTGCAGCGGAAGGTGGGGAAGAAGAGGTTTCTAATACCAGAAGAAAATTGGTCTCTGAAGAAGTGACTTATGTGGAAAATATCCTCAAAACCATAGATAAAGGGGATTTAAAAATCAATATAAAAATTACTTGCGGAAAATGGGCCGTCGAACTGGCCCGATTTGCAGTGGATTTCAAAGCAGATCTCCTGATTGTAGGGGATGAGGGCAAGCTTGGTTTCTTGGACAGGCTTTTTCCCCATGACCTCGAGGATATTTTAAATGATCTTCCCTGCAACTTATTGATTGTAAAAAAATAAAAGGACTACATGGAAAATTTAACACATCAAGATGTAGTCAATCTATTTCTGCAATTGGCAGCAATGTTATTGTTGGCCAGAGTTTTTGCAGAAATAGCCCAAAGATTCAGGCAACCTGCGGTGGTAGGGGAGCTTTTAGCCGGCATATTATTGGGACCCACCATTCTCGGGACTTTTATCCCTGATTTTCATGAATACCTCTTCATGTCCAATCCCAGTGCCAATCTTGCGTTGGATGGATTTGTACAAATCGCAGTGGTTTTGTTGCTTTTCATAGCTGGTTTGGAAGTGGAATTGCATTTGGTCTGGTCTCAAGGTAAATCTGCATTGAGTATCAGTTTGCTGGGATTGGTTGTACCTTTTGCATTAGGATTTGTATTTCCCTATTACTTTCCCAACTTCTTTGGCTTGGCAGACGGGGACAGGTTGTTGTTTTCATTGTTTATGGGTACTGCGATGTCCATTACAGCCTTGCCAGTGGTGGTTAGGATATTGATGGATATGAATCTTTTCAAAACCAAAATGGGTATGTTGATTGTAGCATCTGCAATGGTCAATGACATCATTGGCTGGTTGATATTTTCTGTGATTTTATCCTTTATGGGTAAAGGGAGTAACCTGTCCCTTTTTCAAACTATCGGTATTACACTTGTCTTTACTTTTTTCATGTTAACATTAGGTAAGGTTATAATTAATAGGGTATTGCCATGGGTTAATAAAAAATTAGCTTGGCCGGGAGGAGTATTGTCACTATCCATGGCATTCTGTTTCCTTTCAGCGGCATTTACAGAATGGCTTGGCATCCATGCGATTTTTGGTGCATTTCTTTTGGGTGTAGCATTGGGAGACTCAGAACATATGTCTGAACGTGCAAAAGAGATTGTGCATCAGTTTATCAATAATATCTTTGCCCCTTTGTTTTTTGTGTCCATCGGATTGAAAATCAACTTTTTCACCAATTTTGAATTGTTGCTTACTTTGGCGATTTTGGTGATATCCTTTGCTGGAAAAATTGTCGGAAGTGGATATGGTGCCTACAGGGGCGGTTTCAATATCAAAGAATCGCTGGCTGTTGGGTTTGGAATGAATGCACGGGGAGCTATGGAAATCATTCTGGGATTGATAGCCCTTGAAAATGGACTGATAGATGAAAAATTGTTTGTCGCGCTGGTTGTCATGGCAATAGTTACAAGTATGACGAGTGGGCCCCTAATGAAGTGGGCTTTGAAACCTGTGAAATTGGATTTGGCGGGTGTTGGTCCCAAAACTGATTTTCATGATAAAAGGCTATCGTCGGAGGAGAGTGATTGATTTGAGGGCAAATATTTATTAAATTCCCGTTAAATTTTAAATCATTCCCTTTTAAATTAACCTTAAACCTTTAAAAAAATTAAATAACAATCCTTTTTGGAGAGATTTTTGTATTTTTACACTTGTATCAAAAAGAGAGATTATGAATTATTCAAGCTTATTTTCAAAAGTATTTACATTATCAATTGTTTTATCGGCCTTAATGATAACAAGTGTTTTTGGTCAGCAAGCCTTCCCACCTCAAATGGAAATCAATGAAGATTTTACCGATAAAGAATTAAAAGAGTTCGTAAAAATCAATGTGGAATTGATTCCTATACAGGAAAAAGGGCAAGAGGATATGCTGAAAGCCATTGAAAAAGAAGGCTTGAAAGTAGAGAGGTTTCAAGAACTTGCCCAAGCACAACAAGCAGGGAAATTGACTGAAGTCTCAGGAGATCCTGAGGAAATAGCAAAATTCAGCCAAGCAGGACAAAAAGTTTTGGACACCCAACAGGAAGTCCAATTGAAAGTGCAGGAACAGATTGTGAAAAGTGAGCTTTCTGAAGAGAAATTTCAGGAGATTTATATGGCTTATAGTCAGAGCGAAAAAGTTAAGTCCAAAATCGATAAGATGATTGCAAAAGAGGTTGATTGATTTTAAGTCTATAAAATCGAGATGTTTTTTTAAATTTATTGGAAAGCAGGTTTTAAAAGAAGCCTGCTTTTTTTATTGCAGTAATCTAACCAAAGGGTGTAATTTTGGTTCTGATTAGAGAAAAAAAATCGTACTTATGCCCATTATGAGCAAAAACAAAGCAAGAATCGGAGTTTTATTGGTCAATCTAGGTACACCTGACAGCACAGCCACGGCCGATGTTAGGAAATATCTAAGAGAATTTTTGATGGATTGGAGAGTAATTGACTTTCCATTTATTCCAAGATGGATGTTGGTCAATTTGATCATTGCTCCATTCCGTGCTCCCAAGTCAGCCAAAGAATACCGTAAATTATGGACAGATAGGGGTTCTCCCTTGCTTTTTCATACTGAAGACTTACGGGATAAACTGATACAGAAATTAGATCCTGAGAAATATGTTGTTGCCATGGGAATGCGCTACCAGACACCTAGTATAGAAGAAGGATTAAAGAAACTCAATGAGGCCAATGTCAGAAAGATTATTGTCCTGCCATTATTTCCCCAATATGCATCTGCAACAAACGGTTCGGTAGTGGACAAAGTCATGGAACTGGCCAAGGAATGGCAGATTATTCCAAATATCACCTTTATCAACAATTTTGTAGAGCACCCCCTTTTCCTTGAGGCATGGACCGAATTGGGTAGGGAAATGATGGAAAAGGCAGACTATGATATGTTTTTGTTTTCCTATCACGGTCTGCCTGAAAGGCAGATCAGAAAAGGTTCTGTTGATGGTTACTGCCAACTGAGTGATAAGTGTTGTGGTAATTACACCAAGAAAAATCAATTCTGTTACAGAGGACAATGCTTTTATACCACTCGATTACTTGCCGAAAAACTCCAACTTCCAAATGACAAGGTGATGACCTGTTTTCAATCACGGTTGGGTAAAGATCCTTGGATTAAACCCTACACAGAAGATGTGATCAAAGAATTGGCTGAAAAAGGAGTAAAAAAAGTACTCGTTTTCTCACCGGCTTTTGTTGCTGATTGTCTAGAGACTACCGTGGAAGTGGGTGAAGAGTATAAAGAAGTATTTGAGGAATTGGGTGGTGAAAAATGGGATCTAGTACCGAGTCTGAATTCCGGTGATACATGGGTTTCCTGTGTCAAAGATTTGGTAGAGGAGAATTCGTAGAGGCTAGGAAGTTGGAGAGGTTGTCCATTGTGGCTGTTTTTAAGGGGTTTCTATTGGAAGATTTTAAAATTGAAAAATTGTAAAATTATCGCTCAGGTTAGGCTCCTCTTGGTTCTTGGCTCTAATTTCTTAACGCTAGCTTCTCGCTTCTAATCTCTCGCTTCTAATCTCTCGCCTCTTACTCTCATCTCTCAACCACGACCTTGAAAAATCTCCCACCCTCTTCCCAACCATTTTACCAAAAACCTTGGTTTCTGATTTTAGGGATATTATTGGTTTCTTTTAATCTAAGGCCTTCCATCACTGCGGTTGGTCCCTTAATCCCCCTGATAAGGGAAGATCTTGGGCTTTCCAATGGCTGGGCAGGATTTCTGACTACGCTGCCTCTTTTGACATTTGCAACATTTTCACTTTTCTCGGCCGCTATTGGAAAAAGATTGGGTAATTCAAAGGCCATTTTATTTGCGCTTATTTTGCTTTCAATTGGAACAATTGTAAGGGTTTTGGGAGGGTCATTTCTGCTTTTTATTGGCACAGGCTTGACAGGGATTGGAATTGTTGTCTGTAATGTCTTATTGATCCCATTTATCAAGAACAGGCTGCCCACCAAAATAGGATTAGTCACAGCGGCTTATACTACTGGAATGACAATGTTTGCAGCTATTGCATCGGGTGTTTCAGCTCCCTTGGCTTTAGATTTGAATTTGGGTTGGAGAGGGTCGTTGTTTTCTTGGATAGGACTCTTGCTGATTGGCATTCTGATTTGGTTTCCCCAAGTGAAAAACAATCCTGTTAGTAAAAACAAAACCGACAATCATATTAAAGTAAATGTATGGAAGTCAAGATTGGCTTGGAACATCAGCCTTTTTATGGGAGTGCAGTCTCTGTTGTTTTTCACTTTGATAGCATGGTTGCCGGATATGATGATATCGAGGGGGTTGTCAGCTGTGGAGGCAGGACTGCTTGTTTCTTTGATGCAGATTGTAGGGCTGAGTGGCTCCTTTTTTGCACCGATAATTGCAGTGAAATTTAAAGATCAGGTTGGGATCATTTGGGTATTGGGGTTGATGTATTTGGTTGGATTTTCAAGTTTGTTTTCAGAGACAATTATGATTAATTACATTGGATTGGGGATTGTAGGCTTGGGTCTTGGTTCAAGTGTTTCGATGGCTTATACATTGATCGGATTGAGGACAGGTCATGAAAAAACAACTGCATCACTTTCTGGTATGGTCCAATCTACAGGATATTATTTGGCAGCTTTGGGGCCTTTGCTTTTTGGGATCTCCTTTGATATCTTCCAAAACTGGGATTTTCTGATTTACCTGGCTTTAATTTGTTCCGTGATGTTCATTTACTTTGGGGTCAAATCCGGTGAATCCAAGATTATTTAGTCTTTCCTTTTAGTACCAATATTCATGTTTTTCCTGTTTCGATTGGTTGAAGCTGTTACCTTTGCAGGATAATTAACCCTTCCAGCCATGCAAGAATATTTTACCGCCTTAGGTATACCCAAAGAAGTATTTGACTATCTGATTATGCCATTGCTGATTTTTTGTGCAAGGGTGGTGGACGTGTCTATCAATACCCTCAGGATCATGTTTGTCCTTAATGGTAAAAAGAAGGTGGCTCCAATTCTTGGATTCTTTGAGGCCATGATTTGGTTGTTGGCCATAGGGCAGATTTTCCAAAATATCAATAACCCGATGTCCTATGTGGCTTATGCAGGTGGGTTTGCTATGGGGACATTTGTTGGAATGACGATCGAAGAAAAGTTGGCTTTGGGAAGGGTTTTGGTACGTGTCATCACGCCGGAACCTATGCCTGATTTGATTGAATATATGAAAGACAGAAATTATAGGTTTACAAGTGTAGGGGCTGAGGGAAGGTATGGAAAAGTCAACTTACTGTTTACAGTAATGAAAAGAGAAGATTTGCAGAAGTATATAGAAAAAGTAAGAACCCTGAATGATAAGGCATTTTATACCATTGAAAGTGTCAAAAGGATAAGTGAAGATGATCTTAACGTGATGGAAGACCGGCCAAGATTTACGACTAAGGTCTGGAGTAGGTTAAGGAAGTAGGTTATTATGATTGTTATTAGCATTTGGCTTACATGTTTATATAAATTGATATTTATGGATATTTGCCAGCCGAAGGCTGGTTTGATATTGGGATATTATCCACCGTTCCAAACTTTCCTGGAGATTAAACTTAAACGCTAAAGTCGGAGAATTATTTATGATGAGCAATTCAGAATAAAATATTGAGATTATTATTGATAAAGAATTAACATTTCATCAACTCATTTGATTTATTGATAATAAATAGATGCTTCTCTTGAAAAAACAACAAAAACATTTTTGCTTTTCGGGAAATTGTCCTTAAGATTGTTTCATCAAAAAAACAGACTATGTTTTTCACAGCCAATGACACCATTATTAAAAACTTCTTCAGCATCTTTGCTGTTGAAATCCGTGCCTTTGGTATGTCTAATACCACTTTTTTTTCTACCACCATTACGGGTTAATTCCCGTCTTCAACCCACATATAGACCCTTTACAATAAGGTCCGGATCGGATCGATGAAAAATATTATATATCCCAAAAAAAACCAATTTTTATGAAAATCTTAAAATTCGGAGGTTCATCAGTAGCCAATCAGGAAAATATCCAAAAGGTTTTCCAGATTTTGAAAAACCAATTTCAGCAAGAAGAAATTGCTGTCGTTTTTTCTGCATTGGGTGGTGTCACGGAAGTTTTACTTCAAAGTGCCCATAAAGCCAAAGAAGGTGATAAATCCTATGTTGAGGAAATCAAGGTTCTGGAAGACAGACACTATGATCTGGTCAGAAAAATGATTCCAATTCAACAACAGTCTACTGTATTAACTTACGTAAAGGTGCGTTTCAATGAATTGGAGGATTTATTTCATGGGATTTATTTGATCAAGGAATGCTCGCTTAAGAGCTTGGATTATGTGGGAAGCTTTGGAGAAAGACTTTCTGCTTTTATTCTTGCTGAGGCACTCAAAGTTGAGGGATTGCCGGCCCATTTTGTGGATGCGAGAGAGGTAATCCGAACAAACAATAGATATGGCAATGCCAAGGTGGATTTTCCTGTTACCAATGACCTGATCCAGGATTATTTCCATCAACACAAAGGACTCAAAGTCATCACAGGATTTATAGCTTCCACTGAAAAGGGGGAAACCACCACATTGGGAAGGAGCGGCTCTGATTATACAGCGGCCATTTTTGCCTCTGCGCTCAATGCTGAAAGCCTGGAGATTTGGACAGATGTCTCCGGAGTGATGACTTCCGATCCAAGATTGGTATATTCTGCATTTACCATTCCCCAACTCACCTACAGTGAGGCAATGGAATTGTCCCATTTTGGCGCTAAAGTTATTTTCCCGGCCACCATGCAACCGGCAATGCGGAAAGGAATACCTATATATATCAAAAACACCTTTGCACCCGAGCATCCCGGTACCTTGATCAACAATGATGCTCCTAGCGGAAAACTGATAAAAGGAATTTCTTCCATGTCAGGAATTTCTCTGCTGAATATTGAAGGAACTGGTTTGATTGAAGTGGTTGGATTAAGTAGAAGGATATTTGGAGCATTGGCAGATGCGGGTGTTAATGTGGTACTGATATCCCAGGCATCTTCAGAGCACAGTATTTGTGTAGCGATAAAGACCTTTGAAGTACCATTGGCCAAAGAAGCTATAGAAAAGGAGTTTATCTATGAAATAAAAAATTCCGAAATGGATCCTGTGGTGGTCGTTTCCAACATGGCAGTAGTAGCAGCTGTCGGTGAAAATATGAAACACAATCCCGGAGCAAGTGGAAGGATGTTCCAGGCTTTGGGACGAAACAATGTAAATGTCTATGCGATTGCCCAAGGCAGCTCGGAATTGAACATTTCGGTAGTGGTTTCCCAAGCTGATTTACAGAAAGCACTCAATGCACTTCACGAGGCTTTTTTCCTTTCAGAAAATAAAGTATTGCACGTATTTTTAGTAGGGGTTGGGTTGATCGGTAAGGCATTGATCAAAATGATCGCCCTGCAAAGGAAAAAATTGCAAAAAGAAAATGACCTCGATATCCAAATCCATGGAATTGCAAATTCAAGGTTTATGGCATTCCATGAAGATGGATTTGACCTGCACAATTGTCCGGCACCTGAAGATGCCGATGGAGCAAAACCAATGGATCTTAAGAAATTTATTTCCAAAATGGATGAAATGAATTTTTCGAATACCGTTTTTGTGGATTGTACGGCAAGTCAGGAATTGGCGGAAATTTATGAGCATGTCCTTGAAGCCAAAATTGCCATAGTAACCCCAAACAAAAAGGCTAACTCCAGTTCCCTTGAAAATTATAAGGCATTGAAAAAACTGGCGTATAAGCGAGGAGTAAAGTTCCTATATGAAACGAATGTGGCTGCAGGACTTCCGGTCATTAGTACCCTGCAGGATTTGATGCTCAGTGGAGATAAGGTCCTAAAGATTGAAGCAGTACTGAGTGGATCCATGAATTATATTTTTAGTGAATTGGAAAAAGGAGCCCCGTTCAGTGAAGTGGTCAGGATAGCCAAAGAAAAGGGTTACACAGAACCTGACCCAAGGGACGATCTAAGTGGGATGGATGTTGGAAGGAAAATTTTGATTTTGGGAAGGGAAGCTGAACAGGACCTTCATTTTGATGATATCTCTATCCAAAGCATGGTACCTGAGGATTGCTTGGATATAGAAAATGTGGATGAATTTATTGAAAAACTGAAGACACATGATAAAGAATTTGCAGGTCTTTTGGAAGAAGCCAAAGCCAAAGGAGAGAAACTCAGATTTATGGCAACGCTGGAAAACGGAAAAGCCAAGGTGGGTCTAAACTCCCTAGATAGCAGCCACCCTTTTTATACCTTAAAAGGTTCTGATAACATGATCTTGTTTACCACCGAGCGTTATCATGATTATCCAATGATCATCCGTGGTCCTGGTGCCGGGGCAGATGTGACTGCAGCAGGTGTTTTTGCTGATGTGATACGAATTGGTAATATTTCCAGATAATGTCACGATCAATAACAGCCTTTGCACCCGCTACTGTAGCCAATGTTTCATGTGGCTTTGATATCCTCGGATTTGCCATTGATGGCTTGGGGGACAAAGTCACCGTTTCCTTCAATGAACGAAAGAAACTTTGTGTAACCGGTATTACAGGTGATGGAGGAAAGCTGCCCATGGAAGTGGAAAAAAACACTTGTTCGGTAGCTATTCAGGCTTTATTGGATCAATTGATGAGCTCACAAGGGATAGATATTTATTTGGAAAAAGGGTTGGCGTTGGGTTCCGGGATGGGTTCATCGGCAGCAAGTGCAGCGGCTGCTTTGATAGCAACCAATATCCTGTTGGGTGAACCATTTACAAAAGAGGAATTGGTTCCATTTGCCATGGAGGCAGAGAGGATTGCCTGTGGATCTGCACATGCAGATAATGTGGCTCCCTCAATTTTGGGCGGCTTTGTGCTGATAAGAGGCTATGAACCTTTGGATATTGTCAAATTACCTGTTCCAAAAGGGATCTATTGTACCTTGGTACATCCGCATATTGAACTGAGAACATCTGATTCCAGAAGTGTATTGAGAAAACAGATTTCCTTAAAAGAGTCAACTGTCCAATCCGGAAATATCGCAGGATTTATTGCCGGCCTATATACCAGTGATTTTGGCTTGATCAGCAGGTCTTTGAAAGATGTCATTGCAGAACCTTCACGGGCATTGTTGATACCGGGCTTCTATGAATTGAGGAATGCCATCAAATCCATAGGGGCTTTAGGCTCAGGGATATCAGGTTCCGGTCCTACCATATTCGTCCTGTCCCCAAATGGAGAAATAGCCCTTGAAGCCGGAGAAAAAGCCAAAGAAGTCTTCCACACCATCGGACTGGGTGCAGATGTATATGTGTCAGAGGTGAATAATAGGGGGGCGTTTGTTTTGGAGTAGATGTGAGAAGTGAGAAGTGAGATTTGAGATTTGAGACACAAGAATTGAGAGGCGAGAAGCGAGAAACGAGAGGCGAGATTTTAGAGCCAAGAGCTAAGAGCCAACAAGAACCAAAGCTTACCCGGAGTATACCAATGACTTAAATCGTAGCCGCCGTCATGCTGACGTAGGAAGGGTCTCACAAGGTTCAGGAAAAGGATGATTTTGACCAAAAGGGTTAAATAATTCTCCAGTAATTCAACCGTCTAATTGTACCGCTGGAGATACCTAGTGCCTACCAATGACAGATTTATAAATTGCCCCTCGGCAAGCTCGGGGAACGGATGATTTGATTAATTAAGGTGGGGTGTTGGG
>NZ_JBGSXS010000059.1:0-2113 GCF_041751335.1 Aquiflexum sp. | reverse complement strand
CAGTAGTTTCTTCAGTAACTTCTTTGTTTCCGCATGATGCAGAGAATAACATTCCTGCGATTGCGAACATTGCAAATACCTTTTTCATGATGATTTGTTTATTTCTTTTTTATTAAGCGTGCAAAGGTACTTCCATTTATTACATTAACAAGCTTTTAATAAGAATTATTTATTTCTTTTTATAAGTAATTTTTATTGGAACTCCCTCAAAATCAAAGTTTTCCCGAATTCTGTTTTCAAGGAACCTGGAGTAGGGAGACTTGATGTACTGGGGAAGGTTGCAGAAGAAAGCAAAAACAGGATTTTTGGTGGGCAATTGGGTAATATATTTGATTTTAATATACTTCCCTTTCAGTGCCGGTGGCGGATATTTCTCTATTTCCGGAAGGATATATTCATTCAATTTGGAAGTAGCTACCTTTCTGGTTTTGTTCTCATAAACTTTCACCGCCAATTCAATCGCTTGGAAAATCCTTTGCTTTGTTTCGACTGATGTAAATATGATCGGGATCCATTTGTTTTCACCCAATTTTTCCACCATGTCCTTTTTGATTTTATCCAAGGTCTTGTGGTCCTTCTCAACAAGGTCCCATTTATTGACCATCACCATGATTCCTTTGTTGTTTTTAATACCCAAGGAAATCAAGTTGACATCTTGGGCTTCTAAACCTCTGGTCGCATCAATCATGATAATCAAAACATCTGATTCTTCTAAGGTTCTCAATGAACGCATGACAGAATAAAATTCAATGTCTTCTTTGACTTTTGCCTTTTTTCTGATTCCTGCAGTATCGGTGATGATAAAATCCTGACCGTACATTTTATACCGGGTATGGATGGCATCACGGGTAGTGCCGGCTTCATTAGTGACTATGGACCTTTCCTGTCCCAATAAGGCATTCAAAAAGGAAGATTTTCCTACATTGGGTCTTCCCAAGATTGCAATTTTTGGGATACCTTCATCAGGGTCCTCTTCTCCTTCATCCGGAAAATGTTTGATCACCTCGTCCAACAAATCCCCTGTACCGCTGCCACTGACTGCTGCAATTGGATATACCTCGTTTTCACCCAAACCCAAAGCGTAGAATTCTGCTGCCAATAATGATTTTTCCGGGCTGTCAGCCTTGTTGGCTACGATGAAAATGGGTTTTTTGGAACCTCGGAGTTCATTGGCAAAATCCTTATCCATATCTGTCAGCCCATCCAAACAATCCACTACAAAGAGAATCACATTCGCCTCTTCAATGGCCAATTTTACCTGTTTACGGATTTCGGCTTCGTACATATCATCAGAACCGATGACATAGCCACCGGTATCAATGACCGAAAAAAACTTACCGCCCCACTGCCCATGACCATAATGCCTGTCACGCGTAACCCCACTGACATTGTCTTCAATGGCTTTTCGTTCTTCCACTAATCTATTAAAGAAGGTTGATTTCCCAACATTGGGCCGACCTACTACTGCTACTATATTTGCCATTCTGCTATGTTCTTATTGGTCGTAACCAAATTTCTTCAACTTATTTTTGTCTTTTCTCCAATCGTCTGCCACTTTGACGAAAGTTTCCAAGAAAATCTTTTTTCCAAAGAATTTCTCCATCTCCATACGGGCCTGAGTGCCGACTCTTTTCAAAGCCTTACCACCTTCACCGATGATAATTCCTTTTTGGCTGTCGCGCTCCACGTAGATAATGGCACGAATTCGAATGATTGTTTCTTCTTCATAGAAATCCTCAATAGCTACTTCCGTACTATAAGGTATTTCCTTTCTGTAATTCAGGAAGATTTTCTCCCGGACGATTTCAGAAGCAAAGAAACGCTCCGGTCTATCAGTAAGTTCCTGTTTATCATAGAAGGGCTCGTGAACAGGGAGACGGTCAAGGATTTCCTGAAGAATACGCTCAGTATTGAAGCTTTCGGTCGCAGAGATCGGGATTACCGTCTCTGATTTGATGCGTTGGGTCCAATAAGCGGTCACTTCATCCAATTGATTTTCTTTGGAAAGGTCAATTTTGTTGATTACTAAGAGCACAGGAACACCTGATTGGTTGATTTTTTCAATTACGTCTTCTATTTCTGCGTCAGTTTCAAATAGATCGGTTACGAAAAG
>NZ_JBGSXS010000058.1:0-40847 GCF_041751335.1 Aquiflexum sp. | reverse complement strand
AATGAATGAAAAAGGATTGAGAAACATCTATGTTGCGCAGTATCCGGACTTTGAGGCCAGAAAGATTACCTCGTTTGACAAAGATGATGGACAGGAAATCACTAGCCTGCAATTTTCCAAAGATTCTGAGTGGCTGGTGTTTGTAAGAGGTGGAGAACATGGGAGCAATTGGGAATATAATGTTGGAATCAATCCTACCCAAGAACCGATTATCCCAAAAGTCGAAATATGGAAAGTACCATTCAATGGAGGTGGAGAGCAGGTTCTGTCTATCGGAGATAATCCAAAATTATCCCCTTTGGATAATACCATTGCTTTTATAAAAAATAGACAGATTTGGAGCATCCCACTCTCTGGTGAAAAGGATTCTCAATTATTTGAAATTAAAGGAAGTACTACAGATTTTGAATGGTCGCCAGACGGGAAAAAGCTTTTGTTTTCGGTAAACAGAAATACCCATTCTTTGATTGGTGTTTATGAAGTAGGGTCAAAAGCCATCCAATATATTGAACCTTCTTTTAGTAGAGATGGCATGCCTAAATGGTCTCCGAATAGTGAACAGGTTGCTTTCATCAGGAGGCAGGGAGGTAAAGGAGAAGTCCATCCCATTCTGGAACCAAGGCATGTTCCTTGGGAAATATGGGTGGCAGACGTAAATACTAGTGAGGGGGAATTGAGATGGAAAGCACCTGAAACTTTAAGGGGATCAGTGCCTACTACACATGGGGGTTTCAATCTAAATTGGGCCAATGACAGTACCCTTGTTTTTCTTTCGTATCAAGATGGTTGGCCTCACATGTATGCCCTTAATTCCCAGTCAGGACTTCCAAGACAACTTACCAAAGGGGATTTTATGGTGGAACATGTCAGTTTGAGCCAGGATGGATCCTATTTGGTCTTTTCTGCCAATACCGGACCTGAAGAAGAGGATATAGACCGCAGGCATATATGCATGGTGCAAATATCAGGTGGTGAAATGGAGCTTTTGACCAAGGGGAAAGGGATAGAAGCAATCCCGATTGTGTTATCTGATAATGACCATGTAGCTTTTCTTTCTTCTACAGCTCAAAGACCTTTGCTTCCTGCAATTTCCCGCAAATCATCTGGGGAAATCAGGTTAATAGGTCAAAACCTGATCCCTCCAGATTTCCCGTCAATAGACTTGGTAACGCCAAAACAAATCAAATTTAAGACATCTGATGGGTTTACCGTGCATGGCCAACTCTTTGAAAAAGAAGGAGGTCCTGAAAAGAAACCCGCAGTACTGTTTGTACATGGAGGCCCACAGAGACAAATGCTACTCGGTTGGCATTATGGTGATTATTATTCCAATACTTATGCTGTTAATCAATATTTGGCCGAAATGGGATTTGTTGTGCTATCTGTCAATTTCCGATTGGGGATAGGTTATGGATATGAATTTCATAAACCTGCAAGGACCTATTGGCAGGGAGCTGAGGAATATATAGATGTTAAAGCTGCCGGAGATTACTTGGCAGGGTTGCCACAGGTAGATCCAAAAAGGATTGGAATTTATGGTGGATCTTATGGAGGCTATTTGACAGCCCTTGCTTTGGGCAAAGATTCAAAACTTTTTGCAGCCGGGGTGGATATTCATGGTGTTCATGAACTTTCAAGCAGACTTCAGATGCCCGAGGGCTATGAAAAAGCATCTGATTTTGATAAAGCCATGACAACAGCATGGTACTCGTCACCACTTGCTTATCTTGAAACTTGGAAATCACCTGTACTTTTTATTCATGGAGATGATGATCGCAATGTTCAGTTCAGCCATACTGTTGATTTGATCAGGAGATTTGAAGAAAAGAAAATGCCCTATGAATACTTGATCATACCCGATGATTCCCATCATTGGATGAAACACTCAAACTTGGTCAAGGTCAATAAGGCGACTGTGGAATTTTTAAAAAAACAACTTAATCCAAGATGAAAAAGACTTTTTCCATTTTGATAATTTTACTTTTTGCAATCACTGCCCAATCCGAAGCCCAAAAGCTAACAGAACGAAAGGTGCGCAAAATGTTCATGGGATCAGAAATTATGCAGGAACATTTTGTGGGTTTTATTCTTCAGGAAGAAGATGGCAAAATAGTTTATTCGCAACATGAGGATATCCATTTTGTACCCGCCTCCAATACCAAATTGCTTACCTTATATACAGCGATGAATATCTTGGGGGATTCCATTCCGGCTTTCAAATACACAATAGAAGGAGATTCGATGATTATTTGGGGAACTGGGGATCCATCATTTCTTCATCCAAAATTGGACAACCGTAGAACCTATGATTTTCTGGCAAATACTCCTTATCAGATTTTTCTGGCAAATGAACCTGATCTGGATTTTGAACCAAGCTATTGGAGATCAGATCTAAGTTATTTTCCTATGTACGGAAATCTTGCAACAATTAAATCCGACACCACATTGGGACTATCTGTTTTCCCAAAACCAATTTCTAAATATGTGGTGCAGGATTCGACAATAATCCCAACAAGGTTCAATATCAACCGATCAAAAACGGGAAAGGAATTGGTATATCCCAATATGGCAATTCCGGAGGATTTCCAAAGGGCCATACCGTTTCCGATGGATCTACAGGTGACACGCATATTGCTTCAGGATACGCTGAAAAAGGAGGTCAACATGATCATTAAGAAAAAGCCAATAGAAATTAGTACCTATTTCAGCATACCTTCTGACAGCCTTTATAGAAATATGATGCTGCCCAGCGATAATTTTTTGGCAGAGCAGATCCTTTTGCTTTGTTCGGGGATGCTATCAGACTCCTTAAATGTAAAAACTACCATTGCATTTGGATTGGAAAACCATTACAAAGATTTCAAAAATCCCCCAGTTTGGGAGGACGGCTCCGGACTGTCCCGATTTAACCTGTTCACTCCAAATACAGTTCTGGAAGTTTTGAATCTTTTGGAAACTCTAATTGGCGATATGGATAGGCTCAAATCATTGTTGCCAGTTGGTGGGGTGAGTGGCACACTTAGGACAGCCTATAAAACTGATAATGGCAAACCCTTTGTTTGGGCAAAAACAGGATCTTTGAGATACATGCATCTTCAGAGCGGATGGCTTGAGACCAGAAAAGGTAGCATATATCGATATGTTTTTATGAACAATAATTTTGTCCGCCCTACCTCAGAAGTAAGAAATGAAATGGTAAGGATCATGACGGAGATACATGAAAGGTATTAGGGAAATTTTTCATTTTTTGTCCATTCTTCTTCAATGTCATTGATCTCGGTGATATGTAATTAAATGCTTTTCAATGAAAAAATAAAATATCTGTATTAATAAATGATCAAGTTGAATTGTTCTGAATCTTTATAAAAGGCTAGTATAATTGATCGATTTTAATAATTTTTGGTAAAAAATACCCTGTTTACGGGATTGTTTGAAGTACTTTTAGTTGTTAAATTTGATTTGTAACAAGTATTTTCCGGTTTTTAAAATATCATTTTTATGTACATCGAGAGAAAACATTGTGAATACTGTGGCAAATTGGTTCATGGTAGATCAGATAAAAAATTTTGTGATGATTACTGCAGGAGCAGTTTCAATAATGAGCGAAGGGTCGTGGATTCAAAAGAGATGAGAAATACTATCAATATCTTGAAATTGAATCGAAATATCCTCGAAAGTATTGTTGCCGGAGGGGTTGAAAAGGTCAGGGTGCCAAAAGAAAAGTTACTTCGTTTAGGCTATAATTTCAGATACCACACAGAGACCTTTACCGATTGGAAAGGGAATTTTTACACCTATTGTTTTGATTATGGTTTCCTTCAATTGGAAAATGACTGGTTATTGGTTTTTCGGGTTATCAAAGATGAAAGCTACAATGAGGACGAAGAATCCTAAATGGACTTATTTTTGCTGGTGTTTTGTTCAATAATAGATTCGGGTACTTCAAATTATTTGAAGTATTTTGAATTTAGTTTTGACACAAACAAATGACCAATCCAAGATTAAAAATTACAGATTTATATGAAGAAATCGCATTTGCAGAACTCACTGCATGGTTGTACAAGATAAAACAAAAACCCTCCATATTAAATAAACTTACAAAAGGAACTCAAAGAAGAATTAATAATCTAATACCTGAAAAAGTACATAAGGTAATTACCTATGCTATAGAAAAAATGGTGAAGGGTGTCTTGTTCGGAACCAAGTTTCTTACCCCGAAGCCATTGCGTGAAAATCGGTTGGAGTTGCGGGAGGTGAAGGTCAATGAAATTATAAAGATTTATAGAAATTCTGCATCTGCTGAAGGCGCTATTACCGGTGCAGGGGGGATCTTAATGGGATTCGTAGATTTTCCAGCTTTTTTGACCATTAAAATGAAAATGCTTTTTGAAATATCGGCAGCATACGGTTTTGATGTCAAAAAATTAGATGAAAGACTATTTTTATTGCACATCTTCAAATTAACATTCTCAAGTCAGGAAACCAGGAAAAAAACTGTAGACATTATTGAGAATTGGAACGATTATGTACAGACAATTCCAAAAGATGCTGAACAATTTGATTGGAGGGAATTTCAATTGGAATATAGGGATTATATGGATTTGGCAAAACTTGCTCAATTGATCCCCATCATTGGTTCTGGAGTAGGGGCTGTTGCCAATTATAGTCTTGCTAACAAACTTGGGAAAACTGCAATGCAGTGTTTTAGGTTAAGGCATTTTAAACAAGATCATTGAGTTTAATTATGCTATCGTAGAAATTACAGCATCATAATTTTCTTCGCTTCTCAATTTAATTCCGTGGTAGGAACAGCATTCATTTAAAATCAACTAGTTAAAGTTGTAAAGGACCTTTAAATTGGTATATTTTTAAACACAATTAAATTTTGCTGTTTTTTTGCATTATTTTTGAAGATGTTTGAAAATTTTAGTCTTCGAATATTCTCTACTTAAAAATTTGGAAGATACTCTAACAAATGCCTATTGCCACCGTTTGATTTCATTTATTTAGGGAGAATTAGTCTTATTATCTAAAAGAGATTTAAAAGAATAAATTGACGGAATAAAAAAAAGAATTTAAAGGATAATTATAATTAAAATTTTATTTACTTTTGTACATCAAAAAACGTATTTTATTTAAACAAAAATGTATATCATGATTAAGAAATCAAATTTATCAATTCTCGCTATTTTAACATTATTTTGTTTTTCTTTAGTATTCTCTTCTTGTATCAAGGAAGAAGACCCTAAAGAAGTAATAGTTGGAGAGCCTTTTCAGGGTGGAGTAGTAGGTCATGTTTTCGGGCCTGGTGATCCGGGGTTTGTTTCAGGGGAGACTCACGGTATCATCATTGCTCCGGTTGAACAGGTATTTGAGGCACAATGGGGATGTCAGGGTTCAGCTGTTACAGGTACATCAACACAAGTAGGATTTGGAAGGAGTAATACTGAAAAAGTTTTGGCTTTTCATGATGCCTTACCTAATTTTTACACTAACCCTACGCAATGTCATCCAGATAATGATGGAACGGTTGCTGCAAGACTGACCATTAATTTTGAAAATGGAGGTTATAAGGATTGGTTTATGCCCAGTTTGGAGGAAATGAATTTTTTGTATGATAATAGAGATAAAATTGGGGGGTTTTCAAATGTTGAATATTGGAGTTCTTGTGAATCCAATGCGACAAATGCCTGCGTGATGTCTTTTATTACTGGGGAACAACTTTCTATGCCTAAGAGTCAACTTCGGAGGGTTAGAGTTATAAGATTCTTCTAAAATTTTAAAATAAAGAAACAAAAGAGGGTCATGAAAATCAATTTCATGACCCTCTTTTGTTTCTTTAAAAATCAGTCCCCGCTTTGCCTAATTCCAATTCCTGAATCCAAATATTTCGGTAAAGGACATTGTGGCCCTCAGCCTGTAATTTGATTCCTCCTGGACGGTCTGTGATGCCTTTTCCGCCATCATTTCCGCCATCTTGGCCAGAATTCGGTCCGCCCCAAACCTGACTGATCTCCTTATCTTCATGAATTTGGATCCCATTAAAGTAAATGGTGACTCTGGCTTTTTCGGTTAATTTACCGTCTTCAAATCTTGCTGCTCTGTATAGCATGTCGTATGCATTCCATTTGCCCACGCCATTATATGCCTCTTCTGAGGGTAGATGTTCATTGATGATGGCAGCCATACCGTGAATTCCATAATCTCCATCGAGGATCTGAATTTCATGTCGGTTTTGTAAGTATACACCTGAGTTTCCGCCTTCTTCCTGAACCAAAAACTCAACATGTAACCTAAAGTCTCTAAATTCTTCTTTGGTTACGATATCAGCCGCACCATATAATCCTCCTGCTGCTGCAGGATCGTTACTATTCATAACATTGCCCTTATTAACAGGGTCTTTAACAATTTCCCATTTGATGGGTAATTGGGCTTTCAGCCTTGGGCCCTCCCAATAAGTCCAATTTTTTTCCAACATTTTTTTACTTCCATCAAAAAGCATTTTTGCCTCCTTGGGTTTTTTGGCACCTACTCCAACTTGGGAAAAGCACAAGAAGGGAACTGCCAGCATCATGATTGTTAGTCCGAATTTTATTGAGTTATTCATAGTTTCTAATTTTGAGTTTGATTGATCAATTTAGTCAGGATTTTTCAGAAATGTTGATAGAATCAATCCTAAAAATTATAAACAAAAGATCTTTATCTTGCTTTTTAATTCCAACTGTGTCTGTTTATGAAAAATGTAATGTCAGTCGCCTTCATTCTACCCTTCCTATTTGGTTTATGTTTCTGCCATAACCCAGAAAAATCATTCGAATTTACTTTTGAAGAACATCAGGCTGATGTTGAGAATTGGTATTCAAAAAGGGTTGCCTCTTTAAAAGCAGAAGAAGGCTGGCTCAATTTGATTGGATTATATTGGTTGGAAGAAGGGAAGAATTTATTCGGGTCGGGTCCTCAATCAGATGTACTGCTCGAATCAGAGATTTTCCCGATTGCTTTGGGGATTTTTGAATTGGAAGAAGGAAAGGTGTTTTTTACCCCAAAAACAGGAGGGATAAAAACCCAAGAAATGGAAATAGAAGAAAGAACGCTAATTTTTGATTCTGATAACAAGATCTCCATGAAGCTTTCCTATCAAAGTTTAAGATGGAATATCATTAAAAGACTGGACGCTTATGGTGTGCGTCTTAGGGATTTGGAAGCTAAGGAAGTTACTCAATTTGAAGGGATTGAAAGATACTCTGTTTCTTTGGACTGGCGATTTGAGGCCAAATTTATCCCTTACGAACCTGTTAGGCAAATAGCCATTACCAATGTATTGGGTCAAACAAGTCAAAATCCCTGCCCTGGCTACGTAGAATTTCAAAAGGATGGCCAAAATTATCAGATTGACGCTTTGGAAGAGGGAGATGAGTTGTTTTTGATTTTTGCGGATGGCACGAGTGGTGGAGATACGTATGGAGGAGGAAGGTACATCTATGTCAAAAAACCCAAACCTAACGGAGTCACCACATTGGATTTTAACAAAGCCTATAATCCTCCTTGCGTTTTTACCCCACATGCAACCTGTCCTTTACCACCAAGACAGAATATACTTGATTTGGCGGTAACTGCAGGGGAGAAAAATTTCGGAGAACACTGAAATTAAAGGATGAAGGCTGAATTGTGAAGGATGAGTTTGGTTTTGTACTAATTAAGGTGTGGGAAGAAAGTACCCTGAACAATGTACCAAGAACCAAGATGCGAGAACAAGCTTGCCCCGAGTATAGCCGTGAACTAAATCAGAGCAGCCGTCATGCTGATCCCGATAGCTCGTGGAGAAAGCCTGCCCCGATGCTTTCGGGGCATCTCACTAGGATCAGGAAAGTAAGATAAACATAAATAGAACCTCTGGAGATCCTTCGTGCCTCAGGATGACGGCTGCCTAGCAGGTAACTTGATGTCATTCCTTTTCTGAACATTTTTTAATGTTGGGGACTAGGGATGACGTAAATGTTGGAGTCGTCACTCTGAATAAAGACTCGGGGAACTAAAATACAAGGTTCTTATACTTAAATTGAAAATTTGCATCCGAGTTGAGGTCAAGTGAAAAGTAAAAATGAAAAAACAAAACCTTCCGACCAAAGTATGCCCTGTCTGTAACCGACCTTTTGCATGGAGGAAAAAGTGGGAGAAGAATTGGGAAAATGTGAAATACTGCTCAAAAAAATGTGCAGGAAAAAATCTTTGAGTAGCCCTCTTGGAGTTTTTCTCCAAGTGGGCTACTCAAAGATTTTTAATCAATATTCAAAATCGCAAGTCAGATCAGTAGTACCGATGGGTGCACCATCGGGGATGGCCAACTCTGCTGGGATGCTGAATTCTTCTTTTTGGTTGAGGAAAGTATTGATTTTATCGGCCAAAAATCTATGAAAATCCTCGTTGGTTGCTTTAGAATACAACGATTTGGAAGCATCGCTTTTGGTTTTTGAATCCTTGTTCCAATACAAATAGGCAATTTCCCTGAGTTTATTTCTGCTAATGGCCTTGACTGAGGCAGTTGCCCTAGGGTCTTTGGACAGGTTGATCAAATGGTCTGTCATCTTGTTCTGCACCATCAGGTTGATTTCTCCCTGGTAAGTGCCGTCAAAGTAACTCCCAAAAACCTGCTTAATAGTCTTGTCCAAAACCTCTGTAAAAGAGGGCAATGCATTGTCAAACAACTTTTGTTGGTGCATTCTATTTGCCCGACCTGCTTCAAACAGAAATCCGAAAGTCATGTCAACGATGTTTTCCCCGGGAACCAAAGGATCAAAATTCAATCCGTTTCTGGATGGGAATGTTTCCCTGTTTCGGGAATAGCCCATGGGACGGGGTGGAAGTCTGTCTATGATTTGGTTTGGAACTGCCAATTGGTAGGGATGAATAGTGAATAGCAGAGCATCTAAAGCACCATTTTGCTTTGAAGCTTCCAATCTGGATTGGACTTTTTGGTTGTCCCCTTTTATCTTATAAGTGTAATCCAACCCTCCCAAAAGTTTACTAGTGGCTTCTATCTGATATCTGTGCATCAAAAACAAGGGCACAAGTACTTCTTCCATCAAGGCCTCCGGTTGGTTGTTATCAATGGCGTTCAATCCAAAAGTCTCCAGTTTTTTGGTGCGCATTTCCAACATCCTCATCAATTCAGCAGAAGCTGACTCGCCGTTGTCCCAAAGATGGGAAGTAGGATGGCTACCACTCGGATGTCTGGAATCTGTATCTGAAATAAATGTGTGGCCTGCGGCATAGGTGTCTTGAAGTAGTTTTTTTAAGTGATCTCCCTCAGTTTTACCTTCTGGAACAGTCTCATAACCATACCTGATGGCCCATTTGTCCCAATCCCCGATTTTATCATCATAGGCTTCACTCAGGTCGATATTTCCAGCGGCATCCATTTTGATTAAGGGGTATGGATAATCCATCACGGAAGCCCTATTGGTTGGTGAGGACGCATAAGAATGTGCCAAGCCTATGGTATGCCCGATTTCATGGGCAGAAAGCTGTCTGAGCCTAGCCAAAGCCAACTCTAGCATTTCAGGGTTTTTGGGTTTTCCATCTTCAAAGGGTTGCAATAAACCCTGGGCAATCAAATAATCCTGTCTGACTCTCAGGGAACCAAGGGATACATGTCCTTTGAGGATTTCACCAGTTCGCGGATCTCTTACGGATGAACCATAGGACCAACCTCTAGTGGAGCGGTGAACCCATTGGATGACATTATACCTCACATCCATGGGGTCCATGTCTACGGGAGCCAATTCTACCCTATAAGCATTTTTGAATCCCGCAGCTTCAAATGCTTCCGCCCACCAATTTCCGCCTTCCAATAATGCAGAACGTACCGGTTCGGGAGTTCCCCTGTCAAGGTAATACACGATGGGTTTGACAGGTTCTGAAACTGCCGCTTTGGGATCTTTCTTTTCCAGTCTATGTCTTGAGATGAATTTTTTTTCCATTGGACCACCAATGGGAGAAGTAAAGTCCATGTAGCTGATATTGAAATACCCGGCCCTTGGGTCAAATTCCCTTGGTTGGTAACCATCGTCTGGAAGTTCAATAAAAGAATGCCTTTGTCTAACCGTAACGGATTCCGGTGAAGGAGTAACCGACCGGATATAACCTCCTGTAGGCGTGCCGGTCACAGTCACAATCGCCTCTACTTCGGTATTTTTCGGAAAGTTTTTGGTCATGGGGTAATGCAATGCACTTCTGCTGGGCTCGGGCTTGTACGTCCCCTGCTTGGTCCTTCCAAGAGTTTCCACAACCATGTGTGCATCCTGCATGTAGAATGTGGTGGCGTCAATCAGGTGTTTTCCTCCTTCTGAATTGCTGATTTCAAATCCCCAAAGCACAGATTCTGCAAAGGCATCCCGAACGGATTTGACCTCAGCGGGATTGTCACTAAAAGCCCTAAAGTCATAATTCTTATGGACCAACAATAATTTGTTACCGGCTTTTCGGAACTCCACGATTCGGGTCCTGCCAAGCTGACCACGATCAAGACCAATGTCATTTGATCCGATGCCTGCCGGCATGGAATTGACATAAAGAAATTCATGGTCAAGTTTATCGATTTCCAAATAAATCTTTCCCTTGTCTTCATCGGTGTAAAAGGTAATGAATCCTTCTTTTTTAGATAACTTACTTTTATCTATACTTTGGGAAAAAGACGGGATGATGGAATAAAATCCAAGGCAAAAGAGCAATAGTAATGTTTTTTTCATGATAGGTGGTTTTGTTTCGAAGTTAAAAAAAAGCTCCGACAAGGCTTTACCGATAATGGAAATTATCTATTGAATTGATACCTCATCTGAAAAACCGTTTCAGTCTGCCTGAATCCCTTGATTTGTTGGAGCCCTGTCCCGATGACTTCCCGGTCTGTGTAGATGGTTCTGGAAAACCTGGCCCAAACACTCAATTTTGGACTCAGCCTATATTGTCCTAAAACATAATACCTCATCCCCTGACCGCTCAAAGCAGGAATGGAAAATTGCCAAAGCACATTCCTTTCATAGATAAATTGCCTATTGTCCCAATCTTCTGTATCAAACAATGCCACTCTCGAGGAGATTCTCCATCTCTGAAAATCAACATTGACATCCTGACTGATGGCAAAACCTGTGGTCTTATTTCTATTGAAATTAAATGAACTTGCCATGACCCGGGATTTGATACTCCAATGCTTATCGATCCCATAATCCAGATTGAATACATAATTCCATTTATTTCCCTGACTGAGCAGATAGGAGGATTGAAAAGACGGGTATTCACTGATGTTCCTGGCTTTGGATTCCTCTCTGATTTGGACAAAAAGCAGCAGCTTTCTGGAAGGGGAATAGGCAAACCGGGTCAACCATTCATGTCCTGAGGAAGGTGCATACATCCTGTAACGCAGCCAAGGAAACCTAAAGTAGTCATAGTAAAATGACCAAGTGTATTTTTGGTTGGGCTTGAAGTTAAGGCCAAAATATACCCCATGTTCGTTGATTGGTCTTGTGCCTTCTAAGAATGCATTTCCATAAAAACTATGGAAGTTTCTGTCAAACCTCCTCCAAAGTACAGAAAATCCTAATTTGGGATGTAGGGAACTCATCATTCCCAGGATATTACCTGAGCCTCCACTTTTGGAAATGGCAGATTCTCCAAAGAAAAAGTAATTCTGATAATTAAAGGCAAAATAGAAGCTATGGACATGGTTCTCCTGTCCATAAAATTCAAATTGATTGTAGATCTGAGGATTCCTGATGAAAGGTTGTCCGAATCTGGTGAAGAGTGAATTGACACCGATTTGAAGGCTTCGGTTGGGACTGTTATAGTGGATATTCCCGCCAAGGGTACTTTCCCGGATCCTGCTTTTGTTTGCGATTTCGGTTGGGGTGCGGTGTAGCCCATTGCTATGAAGTGAGGTGATGATGGCTTCTTCCCTTTCCAAGGTATCGATCAGAATACTCACATTTCCATCCCTTGGGGCATTTGATGCCATGAATGTAATGTTAATCGGTCCCGCCTGATAAGTGGTTGAGATGCCCCTGAAAAAACCAAATTCAAGTCCTGCTGTGTATGGCCTGATGCCTATGGAACTCCTTCGGACAGTGGTGATGGTTTCCCCTCCTTTGCCCACGGCGAATCCGGCACCGTACACCAAGCCCTGCCCAAATTGCATTTGGAAGTCTCCTACTGAAATTGCTTTCCACTTCCCTTGATTGTAAAGGGTGGCATGGTAAGAGAAAAAGTTGAAACCATATCGTTTGGTAGCGGTATCCCAAATAAACTGCTCACCAGGGTCTTTGTCTATGGTAAACCCAAAGCTGAAATCCTTGGAGTGTTGTACCCGAAACCTTCCATACAGGTTATTGGGGTCACCAAGGTACCTGTTGCTGAGTCTGCCACCACTCAAGGTGTCGGGCGGCGTGAAGCCTCTTCTTGTCTCCCAAACCCTGCTATGTCTAAAAATAAAATAGGCATCCCTTGATTCCATGATCCTTTGGAAAAGCGGACCATGGATTTTTTCACTGTCATCCAGAACCATAAAGGGCAACAGTTGGTATATCGTCTCCAGATCGAATTCGGGAATTGCCTGTAGTTCATATAAGGATAGGAGTTTGCCAAAGTTTTTCCGGTATTCAAAAAAACTATTGATCTGGATTGGACTCAAAATGTAAATGGATTTTAAATCTTCAGGATCGGTCTTATTGAGGTTGATGGGATTTAAAAAAACCTGGAGCAAACTTTCATACAGATCTTCATAATTATCGTCTGTTCGCTGGATGCCAAACAATTCCTCAACAAAGTTCTCCAAATTGATTTCCCCTTTTCTATAGGTCTGGGCTGCTCCTGAGAAACAGAAAATGATTACCAAAAAACCTATGGACAAAAGAACTTTCATTTTTGGGCAAATACATAATTGAAAGAAAAATGATGGAAATTCCCCAAGGTAGGATGTTGGGTGATGGCATAGTCAAGGTGGAAATTGCGAGGTTTGAACCCAATGCCGAAAAACAATTTCCCCGGATTGGTATTCATTCCTGCCCTTGTCCAAAACCTGTCCAAAAGGTTATATTCGACTCCGGTTTTGATCAGAGGATCCAGCAGGATGTCTTTTTCGGCTTCAATATTGACCATGACCTTTTCGGATGGGCGATAGGAGATTCCGGTCTTTACCACTGTAGGTAATCTTTCCAGGGAGTTTTTTCCATATTTTGACATGGTAATATTGTGCACATGTGCTCCAAAAAACAATTCGGGTGTCAGTTCAGCCACCCCACCAAACTCCAGCAATGGACTTGCACCTCTACCAAATCCCTCGATGCTGGTCTGAAAATAGCTGACTTTGAAGCCCAAGCTAGTGATGCCCAATTGGTTTGAAAATCCGATCCCAATTTGTTTTTGGGAAAACAGTTCGGATCCAAAACTTGAGACTCCCAATCCAAATGCTGAATTCTCCCCCTTTATCACTGCACCTGCTGAAAGCGTGGTCAGCTCGTTCATATTCATCCGATGGTCATAGGCAAAGGTGACTTGGGAGGAAGAAATATAGCTCAGTGCTCCGATATTGTTAAAAATACTCCAAGCATCACCCAAAGTGGTATGCGCATTTCCGATACCCACACTTCTTGCGCCTCTGGGCAGAGCTTCCAGTCCGGATTGTGCCAAAACCTCCACCTTTACAAGGACAGCATATAAAAGAAATATAAAAACAAGTCTTCCCATGGTTATAAAAATTATGATCCAACAAAAAGCCAACAGAATAAATTTAAAAAAGCTGGATTTCAGAAAAAAGTAAGGGGCTGATATTATCCGTTTAATTTTAAAGTAGACCTTAAAAGTTAAATCAATTCCCTCTTTCCGTCAATGTTTGTGTCTTAATAAACATCCCTCTAAAGAAGAAGTGAAGTTTCCCCAAAACCATCAAGGATTCAAACCTTCCCTGTTTTTGGCGGAAAGCCTAATTCACATTTCATATTGTTTCGGCCAAAAACCGGAGCCGCTGTTTAACTCTAAGCCCCCGGATTTTATCCGGGGTAAATAACCTATTGGTATTCAACCCCTGCCGGGGTTTGGACTAGTGGCTTCAACCTAAACAAATCAATTTGGCAATAGAATTCCATCGCCGATGTTTGTGTCATCCCAAACATAACCACCCCGCCAAGCCAATGCTGACAACTTTTCCTGAAGGGATGGACAAAAAAATCATTTGGCTAAAGCCGTGTAAAAAGAGGCCTTCTGTAATCGTCCAGCTAAAGCAGGACGCAATTTATAGATGTCTGATAGCAAAGTTTTTGTCCCAAAATCGGAGTTTTTATCAATAGGAATCAGCCCATTCACAAAGAAATAATAAAAGTTAATAGGCTTTAGCCAAAAGTAATTTTTTTCCCGTTTTCCACTGAGTAATTAATACGATGAAAAACCTTTTCATGACTCCAGGTTTATTACATCTATTTCCACTTCAGAAGATGGACTCTTCGCATACTTGATTGTTTTGTTCCAAACAGGCAACAGTTGAAAATATTAAAAGTAATGTGATTATGATTATTTGCTTATTTCTCATGGTACTATTCCATCCTAATAAAATACTTTAAAGGCTCATCAACTAGGGCCATATTAAATGTCATTATTCTTCCCTCAATTTCGACCCGCCATTGGTAATTCTCTAACTCCAGGATAAATTGGGTTTCATTATCGGCGGGAGGAATAAATTCATAATCATAGGTTCCGGATGCTACAGTTTAATGGAAATTATTTTGTTAAAGATAGAAATCTGATATATTTTGTACTTTTGAGTTTATGGAAAGCAATGATTTTAATAAGGACAAATTGATTAAATATTGGATTGAGGGCTCGGATGAAGATTTTGAGACCATGATCGCGATGTTCGAATGAAATAGGTGTAGTTGGTCGCTTTTCATCGGTCATTTAATGATTGAAAAATTACTTAAAGCATATTATGTTAAGATAAAATCAGATTATCCTCCTTTTTTCATAACTTATTGAGATTAGCTGAGAAAGCAAATTTGGATCTAACCGAAGACCAGAAGGAACAGCTAGTGACGATTACAGCCTATAATATAAATGCCAGATACGATGACTATAAAATGAGTTTTAAGAAAAAGTGTACCTTTGAATATACAGATGTATGGATTTCCAAACTAAAAGAATTAAGACCGTGGATAAAAACATTGATATTGCAGTAGCTAAATATCTTGATTTGGTCAGGGGCAAGTATTCAGAAATAGAGAGTGCTTACATATTTGGTTCTTATGCAAAAGGAAAATCAAATGATGATAGTGATATTGATTTGGCTTTGATTTTTACGAAATTGGATGATTCAAAACGTTTTGATATACAAGTTCAATTGATGTTGTTGGCATCGGAGATTGACTCTAGAATAGAACCACACCCAATTTCTATTAAGGATTTTAATTCAGGGAATCCTTTTGTTGATGAAATCAAAAAGACAGGTATTGAGATAGATGCTAAAGCCTTATAATCCCCATAAATGGAGACTGTGCCTTTACAAACATTCTTAACCTTAATTGTGGTAGAGGGAAGAGAAATTCATTTGGCTAAAGCCATGAGAGGATAGGATCTTCTGAAATCGTCCAGCTAAAGCAGGACGCAATTGATGGAAGGCAAATTGTTAGTGTATTATCCTGAAAGGATTTCTCAAATTACCATTAAAACGTACAAATCCTCTAAATTAACCACTGACCAAGTCTTGTTTCCCCGATTCTCGGGACAGGCTTTGGCTCTTGTCTCTCACATCTAATCTCTCGCTTCTCGCCTCTAATCTCTCGCATCTCGCTTCTATCCTCAAAAAGGTGCCCGGAAATTGAAGAAAAATGCACCTTCATTTTGGTTGTTGAGGGAGTATTCAAATCTGAAAACCATGTCGTAGAGGGTGACCAGGTCGAGGCCCAGTCCATAGCCAAATAGGTATTGGTTGGTCAGTCTTAGGTTTTCAGGAAGCTTATTTTTGTCATTGACAAAGCCATGGTCAAAATTACCACTGAGGTAGAGTTTAATGGGGAAATAAGCAAACTCCTCAAAGGGCACATATTGACCTATATCATAACCTACATTGATCAGATTGAACCGGAGACTGTTTTTGTGGACAACGGTCTGCTGCCCCTCGACCACATTCAGTTCATAGCCCCGGATAAAAAACGGATTGTATCCAATACCCCTTACCAAGGTAAATGGCTGTCTATCTCCCAAAAAAGTATTTAGTGAAAGTCCAGATACAAAATGGAATTTTTCATTGAACTTCAGGTACTTGTTTGCATTGATGGTAAACTCTGTGTCTTTTACATCATCACTGCCAAATAAGCCATATCTCGTTAAACCAATATTTAGCAATTGGCCTTCTGTGGCATATTGTACATTGTCCCTTTTGTCATGCCTGAAATTATATCCCATGACAAAATAATTCAGCCTGTTGCTCCCATGGAGGAAATAATTGGGGTTTTGGGTAAAAACATCCTCATTGATCAATGTGTTGTTGAATCCCAAAGTAACCAAGTGGAAGTTGTAATAACTGCCTCGGAATGTATATCTAAGAAAAGCAGATCGGTTTCTACGCAATACATCTTCGTTTTCATTGGTGTAGAAAACCTGCCGGTTGTTTGCAGACCTCACGTGTATGGTTTTTTGGGTAAAATAGGTCAACTGTGCAGCGATGCCATGTTTTTGTTTTTTGTCAATATAGGGGATACTGTAAAGCATCTCGAAGGCTTTGGTAAATCCCAATTGACCACCGATACGTAATTTTTCATTTCTTCCCCCAACATTATTGTGCATGAGCCTTGCTCCATAATTCACACGGGAAAAATCCCTGTTTTGGTTGATCCACCATTCTGCAAGGTTCCTGTCGGCAAGATTGAATATGATATTGGGCAAAATATACCATCGCTCTGTCACCGCTACCAAAAGTTCAATGTCTTCTGTTCCGGTAAAGAGGGGCGTGATTTCTACATTATTGAAAAGCTGAAGGTTATATATTTTCTTTTGATCTGCCTCGATCATCATCAATAATTCCTCCCAATCATAAGTGATTCCTGTCTGCAGGTCTATTTCACGAAGGATGATGTTTTTCTTGGTTTTCTCATTCCCTATGATAAAAATATTATTGATCACAACTTTATCGGGAATCTGTAGACTATCATATACATCATTTCCATCCTGGGCATAGGATGTTGGTACTTGGTCTATGCCGAAGCAAATCAAGTAAAAAAGAAGGCCATATAATCTGATGATTTTCAATGGATATGTTAATCTATAATGATTGTACGAAATGATGCCAGTAAAATAGCAATTCAATATAATTCTTGTCAGGAGATTGAAATGTATGGTACATCGGTCTTCCGACTTCGGTCTTCCGTCTTGTCTGTAGTAGAATATTGGGTTACTTGCAAAGAAGCGGATATCCATTTAATCTGTTTATAATTTGGAACTATTGAAGACCTAAATGTTTTATTTCAGAAATATCAAGACTTGAAAACATTAATCCGCAAAATCGCTATTTTCCCTGTTTTGGTGTATCAATACCTTATATCTCCATTATTGCCTTCAAACTGTAGGTACACGCCCACCTGTAGTCAATATACGAAGGAAGCCATTTTAAAGCATGGCGTGCTGAAAGGAGGTTGGTTGGGAATAAAGAGGATTGCAAGTTGCAACCCCTGGGGAGGTCATGGTCATGATCCCGTTCCTTAATTTTTTTCAGGTTTGAAACCCTTTTTCAAAGCCAAACCCATCAAAACCAATCCGCCGATTACCAAAGGGATACTCAATGCCTGACCCATATTAAAGGTCAATCCCTCTTCAAACTCCACTTGGTTTTCTTTAAGAAACTCCCAGATAAATCTCATTCCAAATACGGAGACTAGGAAAAATCCGAGAAACAAGCCATCGGGAAGCCGGGATTTATATCGGTTCCATGTGAGATAGAGTATCAGAAAGATGATGAAATAAGAGATTGCCTCATAAATCTGCGTGGGATGCCTTACAACCCCCTGCGTATAAACTGTAGCTAAGTAGTAATCACCTTTGTCGCTCAAGTCCATTTTCAATGGTGACGAAGGGTCTTCTGAAAGGTATTTCTGGGAACTCTTGAAGCGTGTCAGTACATATTTGACATCCGTCTCCAAGGCAGTCCTAAGATCACTTTCGCTGTATCCGCCTTTTTCAATTTTGATTTCAAAATTGACAGGAACAATTCCGTTGCCTGTAAGCTCCTCTTGTCTATTGTCCGGTTTATAAGCATTGACGGATTCGACTGGGATTCTGAGTGTCTCCATAATTTCTTCCGCATCTCTTGCAAATACAAAGCCACTGTCATTACCCGTCGGCTTGCCGCCAATCTCTGAATTCATTAGGTTTCCAATACGAATCATGGCTCCTACCATGGCCACTACGATGACAATCCTATCCACCACCCATAGGTAGGTCTGTGTTGGGATTTTCCTGGCATATAGGTACAATGCAAACAAAATCGCTATGGCAGCACCATGAGAGGCCAAACCGCCTTCCCATACTTTGAGAATGTCTATCGGATTGCTCAGGTATTTTTCAGGTTCATAAAACAGCACATGCCCAAGTCTTGCACCTATGATGGTGGCAATGACCATATATATCGTCAGTCTGTCTACCAGTCTTTCATCCTGGGCTTCTTTTCTGTAGATGTAAATCATGATCTGTTGGGAAATGATAAATCCCAAAGCAAATAGGAGACTATACCACCTCAGCCTTTCAAAACCAGAAAAAACCGCCGGATCCGGACTCCAGACAACATAACTCAATATACTTTCAATATTCATCATACTGTGTTTTTGTAAACAAGGTGGTGAAATTAACTTTTGTTCAGTAAGTATCCAATTCCTTTAATTCTTCCTGAAATCCTCCCGACAATATCGGAAACCTGCACCAGGTTTTTGGATCAATATTGAATTCATCCAAATGGAAGGATGGTGCGAGTCTTTCCCTTTTCCACTGATTTTGTGCCCAAAGTCGGAAGAATTTTTTGATATAAGATTTCAATAAAGTACTATCTACGTCCAATTCTTCTTTTAGGATCAGAAATACATCCATAGGTGATCGTCGGTCCCTGATGGCCAACCTTTCTATTTCCACAATGATGGCATAGGGCATCAGGTCGGTTTCATCGGTCTGCTGGTTTTCCGCAGGTCTTAATTCAGCCGTGGGCTGTAGGCCGTTTACTTTTTGCAGGCCGGTGTAGTTTAGTTCTTTCTCTGCCCACCTTAGCCATTGCAGTACAAAGTATTTGTCTACAGCAGCAATCGGTGAAATACTTCCACTCGTATCCCCATCCATAGTGGTATAACCTACATCGCCTTCGCTTCGGTTTGAAGTACTCAGTAGGAGGGCGTTTTTTACATTTGCCAGCATCCAAATAATCGGAGAACGAGCCCTTGCCTGAATATTCTGCAATGCAATGTCATCTGTTTTCCAAGTCATTCGTCTGCCGAGTGCTTTTTCTATTTTTTCGGTATACGATTTTACTTCATCCCCGATTTCCCAATTCAAAAAAACAGCACCAATGCTTTCAGATAGCAACTTGGCACTTTGAAAAGTGGCAAAAGACGAATTTTCAGAAGACTGATAAGCAGTGGTAAATAGCTGGCCTACGATCTCTTTGACAGGGTTGTTGGTTTGGGGAATATAGGTCAATCCCAGTTTTTTCAGGAAAAGGGTGACTCCCAGTTCCTCTACTCCTCTTTTGACCATTTCTGAAACCAATATAGCAATGGTGGAGGAATCCGCACCACCGCTCAATGAAAGTACAAAACCCTTGCTTTTGCTTTTCCTCAAATAGTCGAATAGCCCCAAAGCCGAAGCTTTGGCAAATTCCTTATTTTTATCATGGTGGCTTTCAACCTCCTGATTGGTTACATTCCCTTTCTGGTATTCAAAAACCTTGATCTGGAAATCTTCAAAGGAAAGCAGTTCATTTTTAAGTAATAATTTACCTTCATGCGCTACCATGATCTCCCCGTCAAAGATCATCCTTCCGGCCTCATTTCCCAACAAGTTAAGGTAGAAATAAGTGGCATTGAGTTCGACTGAACTTTCTTTGACCAGTTCTTCTCTCAAGATACTTTTGCCTATAGCAAAATGACTTGCACTTGGATTAAAGATCAAGTCTATATTTCGGTCTTTTAATCTATAGCCAGGTCTATGGGATGCTCGCCAAGCGTCTTCGCAGATTTCAAATCCATAGGAAACATTGTTTTTTTCAAAAACCAAGTCACCTAATTGGACACTTTGACCAAAAAAATCTATATCAATCACTTTGCCATGTTCCCAAGGAGTAAACCATCGAAACTCATAATGGACACCGTCAATGGCCATAAATTGTTTGGCCACAAAACCCTTCAGTGCCGCGTCCTCTATGATGGCCATACAGTTATAAACTTGAGAATCAATCCTTACTGGAACACCCACTGCCACTGTAATGCCGGTGCAAAGAGGAATCAGTTCCTGAAGTTTCTGGAGTGCTTTTTTGGGATACCAGTAACTCAGAAAAAGATCTTCACTTCCATAACCGGTTATTGCTAATTCCGGAAAACAAAGGAGGTCCACTTGCAGCTTTTGGGCTGAATTGACCGCTTCAAGTAGATGATTGAAATTTCCTGCCCAGTCCAAAGGTGTTTGATTGACTGTAGCACACGCTATTTTTAATATTGACATTCGTTGGTTCCAAAAAGATAAAACTCCATTTCAAAGATACTGTTCTAAATGGCTATATTAAGTATTTCACAAGCATTTTTAGCGGCTTCTTGTTCTGCCTTCTTTTTGGTAGCACCTTTGCCCGTCGCAACCACTTCGTTGTTGACATACAAGTCAACTAAAAATTCCTTAAAACGTTGATTTCCGCTCACGGATACTGTCCTGAAGTCTACTTCGAGACTTTCTTTTTGGGACCATTCTATTACTTTACTTTTGAAGTTCGAAGTCGTTCTGATAATACTGTCCAGATCAAAATGAATGATGATTCTCTTCAAGATAAATTTTTTGCAAAAATGATATCCTCTGTCCAAATACACTGCACCTACCATTGCCTCTAAAGCATCGCCATAAAGTGATTTGTGAGCGCTTAAATTTCTTCCTTTGTATTCTTCTTCCATAATTTTGGAAAGGCCGATTTTAAGGGCGATTTGGTTGAGGACTTCCCTGTTTACCATTCGGCTTCTGGTTTCGGTGAGAAACCCCTCGTCTCGAAAGGGAAATTTTATAAAAAGAAACTCTGCTACAACAGCACCTAATATTGCATCACCAAGATACTCCAATCGTTCATTGGAGATTTTCATACCATTGATGGATTCTTCAGAGGAAGAGGCATGTTTGATGGCAAGCTTGTATAAAACCAAATTAAAAGGCTTGCTGCCTACCATATGTTTAATGGAGGCTGCAAGCCTTTTTTCATATTTTGAATAAAATAGAGACCTAAGTCGGAGTAATCTGGAAAGTTTCAATTTACTCACTGATTTTTTTGAATATGACAGAACAATTGTGTCCTCCAAATCCAAAAGTATTACTTAATGCCGCCCTGACTTCTCTTTTTTGGGCTTTATTGAAAGTCAGATTTAATCTTTTATCAAATTCCTCGTCATCAGTGAAATGGTTGATGGTAGGAGGAATAAGGTTGTTTTTAACAGCAAGTATAGAAGCAATAGCTTCAACGGCTCCTGCCGCACCAAGCAAATGACCTGTCATAGATTTGGTACTGCTTATATTAAGATTAAAAGCATGTTCTCCAAAAACCTTCTGAATTGCCTTTACTTCACTGACATCACCCAAAGGAGTGGAGGTACCGTGTACATTGACATAATCAATATCTTCGGGCTTCATACCTGCGTCTTCAAGTGTCTGAAGCATCACATTGCTAGCGCCTTCTCCGTCAGGATGTGGGGCTGTGATGTGATAGGCATCAGCTGTCATTCCGCCACCTACCAATTCAGCATAGATTTTTGCTCCACGGGCTTTGGCATGCTCATACTCTTCCAGAATCAGAATTCCTGCACCCTCCCCCAAAACAAACCCATCACGGTCTTTATCAAAAGGTCTCGATGCAGTTTCCGGAGAATCATTTCTTTGAGACAACGCTTTGAGGGCATTGAAGCCTCCAACACCTGCTTCTACTACTGCTGCTTCTGATCCACCACTGACAAAAATGTCAGCTTTTCCCAGACGGATATAATTGAATGCGTCAATAATGGAATTTGTAGCTGAAGCGCAAGCTGAAACGGTTACAAAGTTTGGTCCTTTAAATCCATATTTAATGGAAATAAAACCTGCACTGATATCTGCAATCATTTTCGGTATAAAGAATGGATTAAACCTTGGAGTTCCATCTCCCAAAGCAAAACCAGTAACTTCATCTTGAAAAGATTTTAATCCTCCTATTCCAGCACCTAAAATGACACCTACTCTTAAAAGATTTGTTTTTTCAAGATCCAAACCTGAATCTTTGATAGCCTCATCAGCAGCTATTAAGGCATACTGGGCGAAAGGGTCCATTTTTCTAGCCTCTTTCCTTTCAATGAATTGGTCTAAATCCAAACCTTTGATTTCACAGGCAAATTGTGTCTTAAAAAGCGAAGCATCGAATTTAGTAATAGGTGCAGCACCACTTACACCGTTTGAAAGACCCTTCCAAAATTCAGGGACAGTATTTCCAATCGGTGTAAGGGCACCAAGACCTGTTACTACAACTCTTCTTAAATTCATAAATGAATTTTGAGTGATTTATTATTTAACGTTGGCTTCCAGATAACTAATAGCCTGACCTACAGTACCGATTTGCTCAGCCTGATCATCCGGAATAGAAATGTTGAATTCTTTTTCGAATTCCATAATGAGCTCAACTGTATCCAGTGAGTCTGCACCAAGATCATTAGTGAAGCTAGCTTCAGGAGTTACTTCAGATTCTTCAACGCCTAACTTATCTACGATAATGGCTTTTACTTTTTGTGCAATTTCAGACATTTTTTGATCGGTTTAATTTAAAACACTTCGCAAAGAAATATATTTAAAACCTTATTGCCAAAAAAATGTGGTACCTAAATCAAGATAATATGGTAGAACCTTGAAGTTGAGAGATTATTTTTACCTTTGCCTGACCAAATTCTTCCAATATGAAGAAAACAAAATTAATCGTTGAACACCATTATGATTTTGATCTTTTAGGTCTTATAGCGCCTGTAAAGGATCATAAAATGGCTTGGTTGATCAATAATGCGCTGGGTACAAAATTGGTGAAAACGGATGATTTTGAACTTGATCTTTTGAATCAAGCAACTTTGAAAATTTCTAAATATTTTCAAGAAAAAGAACACGGTTTTGTACAACTTCTTAAAAATAGGTCTTATGCAGAAGAATCAAATTCATTGTACCTAGTCCCTGAACTTAAGGTGATGGACTACTTTCTTTTGTTACAGGATTACACTTTTGAAATGGATTTAAATCACTATATTGAAAATCTTTCAAGAAGTCAGTTTGTTCAGAGTGTAGTCAAACTTGACATCTCTAAATTAAAATCAAAAGATAATTTACTTACCTATTAACCCCTTATTTACAAATGAGTATTGCAACTTATAACAAAACCAAAATATTAGCAACAATAGGCCCCGCTTCCAATAACCTTGATGTTTTGAAAAGTCTGGCCAAAGCTGGAGCGAATGTTTTCAGATTGAATTTTTCACATGGGGATCATAAAGGCCATGCAGAGGTCATCAAAATGATCAGATCTATCAATGAAACTACCACTAACAAAATCGGGATTTTGCAGGATCTTCAAGGTCCTAAAATCAGGGTAGGAGAAATGGAAAACGATGGTGTTGAAATTTTGCCAGGACAAAAAATCACCATTACCAATGACCCTGTTGTTGGAAATGCCGAATTGGTTAGTACGGTGTACCAGAACCTTCCCAATGATGTGAAATCAGGTGACAGGATTTTGATTGATGACGGAAACATAGAGTTGGCTGTTAACAATACGGATGGGAAAAATGTCAGGTGCGTTGTAATTCACGGGGGAATCCTTAAATCAAGGAAAGGAATCAACCTACCCAATACCAGGGTTTCGGCGCCTTCACTTACAGAAAAAGACATTGAAGATCTTGCATTTGGACTTGAAAATGAGGTAGACTGGATTGCATTATCATTTGTCAGATCGGCAGAAGATATTATAGACCTGAGAGAAAGAATCAATAAAGCTGGAAAGCATTGTAAAATAGTTGCCAAAATTGAAAAACCGGAAGCACTAGAGAATATCGATGAAATTATCGAAGCAACCGATGCAATCATGGTGGCAAGAGGTGATTTGGGGGTTGAGGTTCCAATGGAGAAAGTGCCATTGTGGCAAAAGAAAATAGTTCAAAAATGCAAATTAGCATGTAAACCTGTGATTATAGCCACGCAGATGCTGGAAAGTATGACAACCCATCCCCGACCTACAAGGGCTGAAACCAATGATGTGGCCACTGCGGTTCTAGATGGTGCAGATGCTGTGATGCTTTCTGCTGAGACAGCCTCTGGTCAATTTCCCATCAATTCGGTAAAAGTCATGAGCAGCATTATCTATTACATCGAAAATAATACTGATGTGTTCCACCATCTTTATAAAATCCCAGTAGATGACCCTAATTTTTTAAGCAAAAACCTGACATTGATGGCTGCCAGATTATCAAGAAATGTGAGCGCTAAAGCGATCGTTGGAATTACAACTTCAGGTATGACTGCATTGAGGTTAGCTTCTTACCGTCCTTTGGCGAATTTGCTGATTTTTACAAGAAACAAAATACTCATGAACCAATTGAGTTTGGTATGGGGGGTGAGAGCCTATTATTATGAAAGTAATACTTCTACTGATGCCACCTTTATGGATATCCAAAATCACTTAAAAGATGAAGGATATGTCAAAAATGGTGATATTATCATTAACACAGCAAGTATGCCTTTGAAAGCTAAAGGAAAAACGAATATGTTGAAAATACATATTGTGGAGTAGAATTTGATTTGGAGTTAACTGTTTTATTGGAATTAATAGCTCGAAGTCCGAAATAGGAAGTCTGAAGATGACGATAATTTAAAATTTAACCTAGAAATCAGATCAGTCAATCTCTTGCCAAAACTATAGGGAATAAATTCAATTGTTCTACAACATCATAAAGCCTCCGCATGGAGGCTTTATGATTTACCCTATTTTTTAGATTTGAAGTTCCTTAATTATTAGATTCACATTAGATAATTGTGCATTTAAAAATATTAGGGACTCCAAATTACTGTCCTCTTTTCATCCTTCATCCTTCTCAACTTCCATCTCCTTCTAAGCTTTCCTCCCCCTACAGTTCATATATCTTTATTGACAGTCCATGGTATAAAAATAACAATTCAACTAGGTTTGAATAGTCACTTTCTGAGATTATATGTTTATACACCAAACTAAACATCATAACTATGAAAAATTTTCTAAAATATCTTTTAACAGGATCCTTGCTATTTGCAATCTACTCTTGCAAAGACGATGTTGATCCAATGCCGCAACCTGCTGCTCCTAATTTGGTTCAGGCCGCAAATGCAGCAGGTTTAACCACATTGCTTTCCGCTGTTGAGGCTATCCCAGGGCTAGGCGCAGATTTAACAAGTGCTCCTGCAATTACAGTTTTCGCGCCAGATAATGCTGCATTTACTGCTGCACGAGAAGCCTTCGGAGCTACAGATTTAAATGATTTGGTAGTCAAGTTAGGTGGTGCACAAAATCTAGAAACCGTATTAGGTTTTCATGTCGTGCCAGCAGTTGCTTTTTCAACTGACTTAGCAGCTACCAATACTTTTACAACTATCTCAGGGCAATCAATTACAGTTAATTCCTCAGGTGGAGCTGTGACCGTAGTTGATGCAGCTGGAAATACAGCAACTGTCACTACTGCGAATGTGGAAATTGATAATGGTGTTGTGCATGTTATTAATCGGGTTTTGCTTCCTGAAATCGATCTGCCAGTTCCAAACTTGGTGGAAGCAGCTACTGATGCAGGACTTACAGTTCTATTAGAGGCAGTTACCGCAGTTGATGGGTTGGCTGACGATTTGCTGGATGCTGAAGCAATTACAGTTTTTGCTCCGAGAAATGAAGCTTTTGTAGCTGCTCTGGAACTTTACGATGCCGCAAATTTAGACCAATTGGTCGCTAGGATTGGTGGAATTGGAAATCTGGAAACCATTTTGGGATTCCATGTTGTCCCCGCAGTAGCTTTTTCAGGGGATTTAGCTGAAACAAATACTTTTCCAACTTTGGGAGGTCAAAATATAACAGTAACTAGAACTACTGAAGGTGTCACTGTCACTGATGCCTTAGGAAATACAGCTAATGTTGTAGCAGCAGATGTTGCGATTGATAATGGTGTTGTACATGTGATTGATAGGGTATTATTACCTGAATTTACCTTACCAGATATAGTTGAGGCTGCCACTGCAGCTGAACTTACTATATTATTGGAAGCGGTAACCAAAGCTAACCTGGGCGGCGCTTTATTGGATGCAGAAGCAATCACTGTATTTGCTCCAAGAAATGAAGCATTTGTAGCATTACTGGAAGCGCAAGATGTTGATACTTTAGACGAATTGATTGCTAAATTAGGTGCTGACAATATTAGTAAAGTGTTGACCTACCATGTTGTTCCAGCAGTAGCCTTCTCATTTGACCTTGCAGAAGGTCCTCAGTCTGTTCCGACACTGGCCGGAGAAAACCTGACAGTAACCAGAACTACTGAAGGAGTTACCGTCACAGATACCAACGGTACTACTTATAATGTTATAGCAGCTGATGTTGCTATCGCAAATGGTGTAGTCCATGTGATAGATGGGGTTGTACTTCCAACTTTATAATAATATTTAACTACCCTTCATATTGCTTTTACAAAAGGGGGATTTATATTCCCCTTTTGTTTTTATAAGCCTTTTCAATTTATGTTTTATGTATACCTTCAAGTCTGAAAGTAATTCGTTTGAAAATCTTAAATCAAGGATTAGTGCTATAAATTGCGTTCCGATAGCTATCGGAATCGGACTTCGGACTTCCATACATTTTTCAAAAGAAAGGCAGTTTTCAGGTAAGAAGTAGTTTCTCAAAAGAAAATAGAAATGTTTGACCATAGGTTTAAGTTTATATTTCCAGCTTTGTTAGCCATTTATTCTTTCTTGAATATTTTGGTTCTGGAAGGAGATAGACTATACCAAGTTGAATTACCTGCGGTTAGCTTACTTTATATCATATTCTTTCTAAGCTATGCGGTATGGTTTGCCAATTTTGGCATTGAAAAATTTGTGATTAAAACCCTTCATAGTATACATCCACTTTTAGTACAATTTGGGTTCAGTATTTTTGCGGCATTATTAATCAGTTTAATGTCTGTTTATTTCACAGGTTTGATTTTGGGTGGGCCATTCACGTATTCTTGGCAAAATTTCCTCTTAACGAGTGGATTCACATTTAGAATCAACCTATTTTTGAACTGTATCAATGCCATTTATTTTTTCAGCCAAAGATTTAAAGAAAAGGCTGTAGAGGCAGAAAAACTACAAACACTCAATGTAGCTGCAAAATTGGAGTCTTTACATGGGCAGATCAATCCACATTTTTTCTTTAATAACCTCAGTGCATTATCGGTATTGATCCATCAAGACATAAAGGCAGCGGATGAGTACTTACAAAAGCTTTCAAATATCTACAGGTATATTTTGAATAATAAAGATCAAGAACTTGTAATGCTTTCGGAGGAAATGAATTTTTTGGAAAATTATATTGACCTATTGTCCATCAGGTTTCAGTCATCTTTGACCTTTAATCTTGAAGTTGACAAACAATGCACCCAATTCCTTATACCTCCCGCAGTCCTTCAGTTATTGGTCGAAAATGTGGTAAAACATAATTATTTCACCAAATCAGAACCCTTGGAAGTAGTCATTAAATCAGACTGTGAGACGATTTCAATTTTCAATAAAAAGCAATTGAAAGAAGCATTGGAATTATCAACCGGGATAGGTTTACAAAACATATCGGATCGTTATAAGTTCTTAAACTACGATGTTCTTGTTTTTGACACACCTGATTATTTTAAAGTTGAACTTCCATTGATAAAAACCCATGAAAATAGTGATCGTAGAGGACGAACCTTTGGCCTTGCAAAGAATTAAGTCCATTATTCATGAAAATAAAGTTTCCTGGGAAGTAGTTGGCGCCGCTCAAAGCATTAAAGAACTTGTTGCAATCTTTGAAAATGGTTTGGTTTTTGACCTGATGATTTGCGATATCCACCTTGCGGATGGTTCGAGTTTCAAAGCGTTTAAAGGAAGGGATATCAATTTTCCTATTATTTTTATTACTGCTTTCGATCAATACGCGCTACAGTCGTTTGAATATAATTGCATTGATTATGTTTTGAAACCCATTCAGGCAGAAAGACTTCTAAAAGCATTTGACAAACTTGAATCCCTCACTTTAAGTAATTCCCCTACCAATTTTAATTCGGAATTTGTTGAAAATTTTTTGGATACCTATTCCCAGAAAAATTTTAAAAAACGTTTCCTCTCCAAAATAGGTAATAAAATTCGATTTGTTCCTGTAGAAGATGTTGCCTATTTTTATTCGGAAGGCGGGATTACTTATCTTGTTGAGAAAGACTCTGCAAAAAAGTATATAGTTGATTTTAATTTAAGCGAACTGGAAAACCATCTTCTTGACCCAATGAGATTTTATCGTATCAACAGGTCGATGATCATCCATTTGGACAGCTTGGTGGAGATGAAGCCTTACTTCAATGGTCGTTTGATGTTATATATGAGTGCAGCCTCTGAAAACGACATCGTAGTCGCCCGCGAGCGTGTCAATGAATTTAAAAACTGGATAAACCAATAAACCATGCTAAAGATTTACATAACCACATTTTTTGCTTTTTGGATATTCTTTAATGTGAATGCACAATCAAAGGAAAGTCCAACTCTTGATTCATTGGTCAACGCAGTTGTCAATTTGGAGAAAGAGATATATGAAGTAAAGTTGAACCTACATCAATCCCAAAAACAATTGAAGACAGGTATTTTGGTAGCCACCATCGGGTATACGGTCACAATCATTGGAGGCCAATTGTTGGGAACCCGTCCAGAACTAGGAGAAGCTTTGTTGTACACTGGTGGGGCTATAGGAATTGCCGGGACAGTAGTGCTGGTAAAAGGATTTAATAAAATCAGTTTGGGTCCACCAAGAAAGCCTCGGAATTATTGAAAATTCATTGGTTTACCATCGGGTTTGTTTTTATGTCACCTCTTCCTGAGGGCCTTTTGGTGGTACCATCAATACACTTTCTTTATCGACCATAACAGCCCCAGGTGCAGAACCTTTGATTTTTCTGACATATTTTGAAGGCGTGTAAATAACCGGTGCGAGGCTATCATTTTTGTTTTTGGAATAGTAGGCTGCCAGTTCCGCAGCCCTCTCAATTACTGTTTTTGGGAAATTAATACCGGATCTATGTTTGATGAGGACATGAGAACCTGAAACATCTTTAGCATGAAGCCAAAGGTCTTCCTTCCAAGCGAAATTCCTTAACAGTTCGTCATTGCCCTTAGCGGATTTTCCCACCAAAATCTCAAAACCTTCTATTTCAAAACGCTTGTAGGGTACTTGATCTTCCTGTCCTTTAGATTTTGGGGTTAGGTGGTTTCTCTTGATAAAATCTCTTAAAGACCTGAAATCGTCAAACTCTTTTATTTCTTCTATCCATGATGTAGTTTGATCCAGAAGTTTTTCTTTTTCTATCAGGTTTTGAAAAAGTTGTTCGGTTTCCTTTTTCCTGTTCTTGGATTTCCGGTATAGGTTTTCAGCGTATTTCTGAGGTGTCTGATCTCTTTTGAGTTTGAAAAACTCCTGTTTCCCACTGTAAAAATTGAGCAGTTCGATTTCCTCTTGCCCCCTTTCAATTTGGTGTAGATTGGCCATAATGATATCAGCAGTTTGGGAAGGAGAAATCTCATTTTCCAATAATTCAAGTTTGTGGGTCGTTTTATGAATGTATGCAGCTGTCCTTTTTTTCTGGTCCTCAAGTTGTTTCAGCCAATGATTTTTTTCTTTTTCAAAAGCTTGAATGACTACCCTGTACCTAAAAAGTTCATTGCAGGCTTTGATAGGATCTTCTGTTTGAAACAATGAATCAGGTGATGGCAAAAGATTCAGCAAATATTCATTGCCCAGTTGGACAATTTGGTAAAGCGGACTTTCCAACATATCCAAAAGGTTTGTCATCAAGTGCCATTTTTCGGCTAATCCTACCTCAAGGTATCCATTGGTTTTTAACCATTCTCTAGGGATTTTTCCTAATGTAGGCAGGAATTTTGAGGCATTGCCTTCCAGGGATTGGAAGGTTTCGTAATCCAGGGTCAGCTCTTTGGCTAACTCATTTATTAGGATTTCTTTATCGTCTTTGAGTTCATTTCTGAATAAAAGACCCGGTGTTTTTGATCCGGAGTGGTAATAAAGGATATTACTGCGGGTCCCATGAAGCTTAAATAATAAGGAGCTGTTGTCGGAAAGTTTGATCAGAAAAGCCCTTTCGAATTTGATAGGATCTATGGCCATTATCTTTTTGCCGATCAATTCTGGAAAAAGTGAAACTGTATTTTTTTTACTTCTTTTGAATCCATCGGGGAAAGCCAGGCAAGAAACGGAGGGTAGTAAATTGGCTCTGATATAAGCCTCTTCATTTTGTCCTGAACAACCAACGACCAACTCATCTTTATTTTGGGAAAAACATTCCATAATTTCCATACCCACAAATTTCTTCACTAATGCTGGGATCAGGAATTTCAAAAAGTGATAATTAAAATGCATGGCTATATTTCTATTTGAAGTCCGTCATAGCCAAGACGGATATGAGGAGGCATGGTTTTCTCCACTTCATCATGTGTCCCCAATTTATGGCTGATATGGGTGAAATAGGCCCTCTCAGGTTTCAAAAAATCGACCATTTCAATGGCCTCTTTCAAAGTGAAATGGGAAATGTGATGGGTTTGCTGAAGTGCATTCAAAACAAGCACTTTTGTCCCTTTGACTTTTTCAAGCTCTTTTTCATCGATATATTTTGCATCAGTGATGTAGGTGAAGTCACCAAATCTGAACCCGAATACAGGCAAACGGTAATGCATGACCTGAACCGGGATTACTTGAATACCTTCCGCTTCAAATGGCACATTGGTGATTTCATGTGTAACTACAGACGGGACTCCTGGATACTTGACCTCTTCAAAAATGTAGGAGAATTCCCTCTTGATTTGGTCAAGCACATTTTGTGTCCCATATATCGGCATGTCCTTTTTCTGAAGGAAATTATAGGATCTGATATCGTCCAACCCAGCTGTATGATCTTTGTGTTCGTGGGTATAAAGGATGCAGTCGAGTTTTTGGATTCTTTCTCTGAGCATCTGCTGTCTGAAATCAGGACCTGTGTCAATTACGATGCTTTTTTCATTGATTTCAAGATGGATGGAGCTTCGCAATCTTTTGTCTCTATAATCCAAAGAGCTACATACCGGACAATCACAACAGATTACCGGAACGCCTTGTGAAGTACCTGTTCCTAAAAATGTGACTTTCAAAGTTTCAGTTCAGTTTGTTTCAGTTCAGAAATCAGATCCTGCAGTTTTTTATCCGAAAAATCCTTGGTGTTAAAACCAATTTCCTTGATGATATCTATCAAAGTATTGATTTTGCCATCTAGGGTGTAATATTTATTAATGATAACAATTTTGTTTTCTTTGAGAATGCAATAACCTGATTTGAAATTTCCTTTTTCATATCTCAAAATATACTCTGAGGAAGCAAATAGATTTTCAAGTTTATCCAGAAAATTTTTGGTGTACTTGATTGTCATTTCAGATCATTCTGTTGATGTTAGATGTTTTTTTACTGTTGCCAATAAATGATCATAGTCCAATGGTTTTTGGATATAATCATTTAAACCAGCTTTTTTGAAATCATCCAAAGTATAATTTTTATAATTTCCCGTAATGGCAACAATTGGAATTCCGGATTTCTTTTTGTCATCTAAAGCCCTGATGGCTTTGGTACAATCAATGCCATCCATCACAGGCATATTGATATCCATTAGTATAAGGTCAAAATCCTCTGAAGCAAGTTTGTCCAAGACCTGTTTGCCATTTTTTACGGCAGTGATATTGTATTTTTCAAACATCAACACATTTTTTGTAAGGTTGATGATAACTGAACTGTCTTCGGCTACCAGAACTTTTTTGCTTTCTGTCATGGATTTAACAATTGAGAAGTTTGTATTTTGGATTTGAATAATTGTATAAGGGTGTTCAAATATAGAGATTCTTCTAAAGTATTTTCAAAATTGAGGGTTTTTATGTTTTTTTCAAATTTTTGGCTGAAGTTATATATAGCCGTAGCACCCAAAGTCCCGGAATTTCCTTTAATAATATGTATTTTTTCCCCAATCTCATCAAATTGTTTATTTGCAATCAGATTTTCGACATCTGAAAGAATCTGCACAGATTCCTCAATGAACTCATCATAAACCGAACGGATATTTTCAGGAGTGTTAAACTTAAGAAGCTGTTTGACTACTTTAAGATCCAATTCGGAATTAGAATCCTGATCAGCAATGGACGTTAAGGCAGCATCATTTTTTCTGATGTGTTGATCGATACATTCCAAAAGTAATTTTGGCTTGATTGGTTTTGGTACAAAATCGTCAAAGCCCGCTGCTAAAAAATAATCTCTGTCACTTTCGTTAGCGTAGGCAGAGACAGCAATGATAGGACATTGACAAATCTGTTCGTTTTTGATGATTTTGAGTGTATTTATCCCATCCAAAACAATCATCTGTATGTCCATAAGGATCAAATCGAACTTCCCTTTTCTTAATTTTTCCAGTGCAACTTTGCCATTCTCTGCAGTTTCATATAGGTACAATTGGCCAATAATGTGTTCAAAAACCTTTCGGTTGAGTGCATTGTCATCCACAATCAACACCTTTGTGTTATTCATTTTATTTTATTGGTAATTTTAAAACTTACTCTGAAAACTTCTTTTCAATTTTGAATTCGAAAAATAAACATTTATTAGTAATTGCAGGTCCAACAGCTGTCGGAAAAACAGCAACTTGCATGAATCTTGCCAAATTTTTCAATACAGAAATCATTTCCGCTGATAGCAGACAGTTTTATAGGGAAATGGATTTGGGTACGGCAAAGCCAAATCAGGAAGAATTGTCTGCGGCGCCTCATCATTTTATCAATTCGCTTTCAATCTTTGAGGATTACGATGTCAAAAAATTTGAGCAGGATACATTAAGCCTTCTTCGAGACCTTTTCCAAAATCATGATTTGGTTTTAATGGTCGGTGGCTCGGGATTATACATTGATGCCGTCTGTCATGGATTTGATGACATTCCTGATATCGATCCTTCTATAAGAAGTCAATTGATACTGGATTTTAACGAAAAGGGAATCGGGTATTTGCAGCAAAAGTTGGCGGAAGAAGATCCTGTATATTATGATATTGTCGACAAAAAAAATCCTCAAAGATTGATGAGGGCATTGGAAGTTTGTATTGGTTCTGGAAAACCTTACAGTTCATTCAGAAAAAACAAAAAAGATATCCGTGACTTTCATATCATCAAGATCGGGCTTGAAAGAGACAGAGAGGAACTATACCATCGAATAGATCAAAGAATGGATTTGATGATTGAAAGTGGGTTATTTCAAGAGGCAGAGAAACTTTTTCCTGTGAGGCATTTAAACTCCTTACAAACGGTAGGTTATACTGAAATATTCGGGTTTTTGGAAGGTAAATATGACCAGAATGAAGCCATCCGCCTTTTAAAAAGAAATTCGAGAAGATATGCCAAAAGGCAATTAACTTGGTTTAAGCGGATTCCTGACATGAAATGGTTTCATCCTGATCATTATGTGGAATTGCTTGAATATATCAATACTGTAGTCACACAAATGGATAGTAAAAAGTAGCAGAAAATCATAGAATTTTATGACCCATTAAGCTGGCCACAAAACTGTAGGGCCTTTTACCAATTAGTTTATTGTATTGGGCTTTGGTAAGTTTCAATGATTGCAAGGGGGACTTTACTTCAGTTTCAAATGAAGTAACATTTTTGTCGCCAAGGGTTAATTTGGTTTTTCTATACTCTGCTTCAATCAATACAAATGTGTTGAGGTCAACATTAGGCTCAGCGTTGACATGGTTTCCGAATTTTGATAATCCCTTTATTATTGAATTTTGATATTGAAGGATTGCCTTTTTCTTTGAATTCAAAGAATTATTGACAACCATAAAGAATAAGGCTACTACCGCGGCAAGGATGATAATTAAAGGAATGTATCCCATTTTATTATTTTAGATACTTAATATTTCGATAAGTTTTAGATGGTCGCCATTGAGTGGTTTGGTTTTGCTGATACAGTCATCAAATGGTGTGTATAAGACATCTCCGCTTACCACGCCGGCCATGCAATTGGATTTTCCATCAATGAGGCCTTCAATCGCAGCCATTCCACATCTTGAAGCCAATACACGGTCACGGGCTGTAGGGTTTCCTCCTCTTTGAATATGACCCAATGTAGTAACTTTGAATTCCTTGTCCTCATCTTGGATTTTGTTTTTGACCTTTTCCATGATCTGTTCGGCACTGCCTTCTTCATCCCCCTCGGCAACTACAATGATACTTGAGGATTTGGTTTTTCGAAGGGTTTTTAAAGATTTCACAACCTTTTTGATATCTGTTTCAGTTTCCGGTACCATTACAAATTCAGCACCTCCGCCAATACCACATTCGACAGCTATATAGCCACTATCTCTTCCCATCACTTCCACAAAAAATATCCGGTCATGCGCTGCGGCTGTATCACGGATTTTATCTATGGCTTCCAAAGCTGTATTGACAGCGGTGTCAAATCCAATGGTGTAGTCTGTTCCAAATATATCATTGTCAATGGTACCGGGGCAACCTATCACCGGAATACCAAACTCTTCAAAAAATACTTTTGCTCCTGTAAATGTGCCATCACCTCCTATAGCTACCAAACCTTCGATGCCGTGGGTGCGAAGTTGGTCATAAGCTTTTTTTCTACCTTCTTTGGTCATGAATTGCTCACTTCTCGCTGATTTGAGTATGGTTCCACCTCTCTGAATAATATTGCTGACAGAATGGGAATGCATTTTTTTGATATTGCCATTTATCATCCCATCATATCCATAGCTGATCCCATAAATCTCCAATCCTTTAAAAATTGCTGTCCTGACGACTGCTCTAATACATGCATTCATTCCGGGTGCATCACCACCTGAAGTATAAACTGCTAATCTTTTCATGGTCAATAGGTCTTTCGAGCTTTAAAATTACTCATAAAAAGGTGCTTTTGTTTATTCAATCGCAAAACTTTTAACTTATTTGGAATTTGATGATTAATTGGTCTGGAGTTTCAGAATAGTGAAATGGATTGATTTGAGTGAGGTAAAAATTAACTGGTCAGCAGTTTAGGATATCCGCTGACCAGTTGTTTCAGACTGTAGTGATTTTATCTCCCAAAAGCAACACTTCATCAATCTGCACCTCTGAAATGTACTTTTTGTTTCCGTCTTTATCATTGTAAGATCGATTGACAAGTTTTCCTCCTACAGCAACCTCAGAGCCTTTGTCTGTGTATTTTTCGATGATTTCTGCAGGAAATCCCCAAGCGACTATGTTGTGCCATGTGGTTTCTTCCACTTTTTCACCCTTATTGTTTTTAAAAATTTCTTTGGTGGCCAATTTAAAATTTGCCTTGGTTGTCCCTGTGTCAAAATGTTTGACTTCTGCCTTGGCACCCAATCTCCCGATCAGCTGTACCTGATTTCTCATTCTGTTCATGATTTTTTTGTTTTGGTTTGAAAAAAGAACTTTGGTTGCCTTGTAAATATAAGCAACACAACAAATTTGAATCAAAAGGCCAAGATTAGTCGGGTTTCATTCGATTGTATCCGTTTGTAATCGTTTGTGATACGGATAATCGGAGGTTTTCTTGCCTATCATGCCTCTCAATTCGGTTTAAAACAATATTCAAAAAGGGCATTTGTCCTTTATCAAAAATCGGATGGTGGTATTCATGAAATTATTTAGCTTTAAGCATCATTCAACAAAAATATCCTTTATGAGAAAATTAATATTAATGCTCAGTCTGTTTGTCTTTTTTGAAGCCCAATTGGTGGCACAGGAAAAAACTGCCGAAAAAGCCATTCCCGAGGCAGAGGTTTTTACTTCAACACAAACTGTTAGAATCAACAATGTGACACATACCCTGAAAACCCGTGCAGGAACACTTCAGCTTAGGGATGAAAACAATGAACCAATTGCCCTTCATGGTTTTACAGCTTATTTTAAAGAAGACGGACCTTCCAAAAGACCGATTATCTTTTCTTACAACGGTGGCCCCGGGTCATCTTCCTATTGGTTGCATATGGGCGTAATGGGACCTAAGAGGATTGTGGTAGAGGATCCCGGTTACACTCCGGCTGCTCCCTATCAATTGGTCAACAATGACTTTTCGATTTTGGACGTGGCGGATGTGGTCATGATGGACCCTATTGGCACAGGTCTAAGTATGCCTATTGGCAAAGCAGAGGGGAAAGATTTCTGGGGCGTTGACCAAGATATAAGGGCGATCAGCTTATTCATTATGCAGTTTTTAAAAGAGTATGATCGATTACAGTCTCCCAAATATCTCCTTGGTGAAAGTTACGGGACTATGAGAAATGCCGGTGTGATGAGTTATCTGTTAGATAAAGGTTATGCGCTCAATGGAGTGGTAATGGTCTCCTCGGTTTTTGATATTCGCTCATTGGCTTTCCCTGTGCAGGAAAGCACTTCCTATCTTGTACATTTCCCTTCCTATGCCACTACTGCCTGGTATCATGATAAGCTGGCAAACAAGAATCCAAATCTGGAAGCCTTTGTCGATGAAGTGAGGGAATTTACAGAGCAGGAATATTTACCTGCCTTGTTTAAAGGTAGTAGGCTAAGTGATGCAGAAAAAAGCAGTGTCGCCGAAAAAATGGAAAAATACGCAGGTATACCTAAAGATATCTGGAAAAGAAATAACCTGAGAATGACCGCCAGGGAATTTTTCAATGAATTGCTCAGGGAAGAGGGCATGACTGTAGGCCGTTTGGATTCAAGGTTTAAAGGGATTAATCCTACTCCCCAAAATCAATATGCCATTACTGACCCACAAAGTGATGCCATTTCGCCGGCTTATACAGCAGGTTTTCTGGATTATTTTTACAGGGAACTTGGTGTAAGTAAAAAATTGACCTATAGAACATCAGCATACTCCGCACCCGGTTTTAAATGGGACTGGTCTCATAAAGGAAATGAAGGTTGGGGAAGCATGATTTCCGTCAATACGGCCATTGATATGGCCGATGCGATGAACAAAGATCCAAATTTGAAGGTGTTGATGATGAATGGATACTATGACTTGGCTACAGTGTTCTATGGAGTGGAACATACCATTGATCAAATGAACCTAAGACCTGAACTCAGAGACAACATCATCATGACGTATTATGAGGCAGGTCATATGTTTTACACCCACATGCCTTCTCTGGAGAAGTTTAAAAAAGATTTAGCGGATTTTATAAAAGATACCAGCAGATAACTACTTGAAAGGGATAGTTAAATAGAAAAAACTAAAGGAGGACTGAGTTCAGTCCTCCTTTTATTGTTTATGACTAATTTTAACTTCTGAATTTGTAGGATATGAAAATAAAAAATTTTGTATTTTTGATTTTTTCGAAGGTAAAATTCTAAATTTAGAAAATGTAATGACCTTTAAACATTTGGACTAAAGACTTACAGGACAACTGGAAAATATAAACCCTAATTTTTATCTAGGCACCTGAAAATTTAAATTTATAACTTAAAACCATTCTATCACCTTATGAGCAAGAAAGTATTGATTCTCACTGTGTTGATGTGCATCTCCTATCACTCACTCTTTGCACAATCCATCACCCAGACAATCAGGGGAAAAGTTATTGATACGGATGCAAAATATCCCCTGATTGGTGTGACTGTTTTGCTCGCTGATGACGGTCTGGACAAACTGGTAGGTACTGTTACGGATTTAGATGGATATTTCAGGCTTGAAGATGTGTCCTTAGGGAGGCACAATCTCAAGTTCAGTTTTATGGGATACAAGGATGTCGTACTCAGTAATCTGATCCTGACCTCCCAAAAAGAACTCATATTGGAAGTGAGTATGGAGGAAATGGCCATCTCCCTAACGGACGTAGTCGTCCGGGCTACCCGTTCAGGAGAGGCCCAAAATGAAATGGCCATAGTCAGTGCCAGGGCATTTACAGTTGAAGAAACGGACAGGTATGCAGGTAGTAGGGGAGACCCGGCTAGGATGGCATCCAATTTTGCCGGCGTACAGGGTGCAGATGACTCTCGAAACGATATTGTGATTCGGGGCAATTCACCAGGGTCGGTCTTGTGGCAATTGGAAGGCGTCAATATCCCTAACCCTAATCACTTTGGTGCTTCAGGTACTGCGGGAGGTCCGGTGAATATCATCAACAATAAAATTTTGGCAAGTTCCGATTTTTATACAGGAGCTTTTCCTGCTGAATTTGGAAATACTGTTTCAGGAGTTTTTGATCTCAAATTCAGAAAAGGCAATAATGAAAATCATGAAAAAAGCTTCCAGTTGGGATTTATGGGAGCGGAGCTATTCTTGGAAGGTCCCATAGATAAGGAAAAGAAATCCTCATATCTCATTGGGTATCGATATTCAAGTTTACAACTTTTTACTGCATTGGGAATAGATGTGGGCACCACTGCCATACCCAAGTATCAGGACTTCGCTTTCAAGGTAAATTTTCCAACAAAGAACAATGGTAACTTTTCTGTTTTTGCTGTGGGCGGCAAAAGTGATATTGCCATCAAAGTGTCTGAGGAAAACATTGCCGATAGAAACCTTTATGGTGAAAAGGACAGAGATCAGTATTTTGGATCAAGGATGGGAATTCTCGGGGTTTCTTATGAAAAGATCCTAAAAAACAACACTTTTATGAAAGCCACATTGGCTGCATCACAGGAAAATGTTTCGGCAGACCATTATTACATAGTAGGCACAGTGAAACCGGACGGATTTCTGAATATCCAGGCCATGCCTCCGATCTTGGGATATGATTTCACGACCAACAAATACTCTCAAGTTGTCAGTTTTTTCAAAAAGGTGGATAACAAAAATACCATCAATTATGGTTTTCAAAACGATATATTTCAATACAATTTCCTTGATTCTGCCCGGCAAGTGACCATTTTGCCGAATCAGGGCGGTGGGCAATTACAATTTGAAACTACCCCTTGGGCATTTCGATGGACTACCTCGGGAGATGCCGCAGTCCTTGCGCAGCCCTATGTGCAATGGAAGCATAAGGTCAATGACGAAGTATCATTTGTGGCAGGTTTGCACAGCCAGTATTTTTCATTGACCAATAGTTGGTCAATCATAGAACCTCGTGCAGGCCTGACCTGGCGTTTGCCAAATAACCAAGGGATCAATTTTGGATTGGGAATGCACAGCCAAATCCAATCTCCTTATACTTACTTTTATCAGTTTACAGATGAGGAAAGACCAGAAGCAGGTTTTAGGCAGCACAACAGGAATATGGATTTTACAAGGTCCAAGCATTTGGTATTGGGATATGATCGGATTTTGGGAACTCAAGTCAGGATGAAGTTGGAGACCTATTACCAAAGCCTCAGCAATGTACCTGTGGAAAATCGTCCTTCTTCCTTTTCATTATTAAATACTGGTGCGAGTTTCAATAGGCTTTTCCCTGAAGTGGGATTGGTCAATGCTGGTTTAGGAGAAAATTATGGTGTTGAGCTTACTATGGAAAAGTACTATAGCAAAGGTTATATGTTTCTGTTTACGGGATCACTGTTTGAAGCCCGGTACAAAGGAAGTGATGGGGTTTGGAGGGATACGGAATTCAATGGGAATTATGCCTTCAACCTGTTAGGAACCAAGGAATTTAAGACCAGAAGAGGACTTATTGGTGTAGGAACCAATCTTACAACAGCGGGTGGTAGAAGATATGGACCTGTGGATGTCATGAGGACCCAAGAGGCACAGGAAGTGATATTTGACGACGCAACAAGAAACTCCTTACAGTTTGACCCTTACTTCAGGGCAGATCTTCGGATCAATTATAGGATCAATACCAAAAAACTCAGTCATGAAATTGCTTTGGACCTGATCAATATATTAGGGACCAAAAATGTACTGAACCTTACCTGGGCCCCAAATGATATCGAGAATCCAGATCCGGAGAAATCTATTATTCAGAATTATCAGTTGGGATTTCTCCCGATCTTCTATTATAAGATTGATTTTTAGATATTAAAAGACACATTCAACATTATTAATCTTGGTAATAGAGAATAGGTAGTCATATTTTTTACAGTATTGGAAAGATTCAGAAATGTGAGTTCAGAGTTGTTAAAAATATTAGTTCCGTTGAATTGTATGTGGATACCTCTGTTTTTCCAAGGAGTATAATCAACCTGAACATCCAAAAAGTCAATCTTTCTATCTTCCCATAAAATCTGTTCATATGAAAATTTTAGCTTTAGATTTTCTAATAAATTATAGGTAATGGATCCTTGGTGATGGAAGTTAGAAATTGAAAAATTCCAATCTAAGTTCTCTGAGTTGATTCTGGA
>NZ_JBGSXS010000057.1:0-17394 GCF_041751335.1 Aquiflexum sp. | reverse complement strand
AGAGAAACCTCAGCAAGGTTGGTGGGTTTACGGTTTTTTGTACCGTTAAAAATTACATTTTCCATTTTGTCCGATCGGAGCATCCGCGATTTTTGTTCACCCAAGACCCATCGGATGGCATCTACCACATTGGATTTGCCGCAACCGTTTGGTCCGACTACACCTGTAATTCCCTTGTCAAAATGGATGACCATCCGGTCACCAAAACTTTTAAATCCCTTTATCTCCAGCTTACTCAGCAGCATCCTGTAATTGTTGAAAATGAATACCTGACAAAATTACTTTAATTCGGAAATTAAGCAAGGATGGGGGAAAGTTTGAAGGATGAAGGAGAATGGGTGAAGGATGAATTTCGGCGTCATTCCGAGTTTACAACATCTTAAAATGTTCAAAATAGGGAATGACATCAGGTTACCCGTCATCCAGAAGGAGGTACCACTGAAGGATCTCCAAGCCTTAGGGTAGAGACTCTTCCTTCGTCAGAGTGACGTGTCTAAGTTTATGTCATTGGTAGGTACGAAGAATCTCCAGAGGTCCTATTTATGTTTATAATACATTTCCTGATCCTCGAGAGACCCTTCTCCCGATATAGCCATCGGGATCAGGGTGACGGCAGCTCCGGGTAGTGTCATTTGCAAAGAGCTTTTCGAAACCCGTATTTTTTCCGGAAATGATCATCGAAGTTATAGCCCGCCCCAAAGAATCCCTAGATATTTTTTAGAATAGGATCTTTTTAAAGGACTTTTTTTCCGAAGGAACTTGCCTTTAAGATCAACTATTTTTCAATTTATTGATTTCCCCCAATTTAATTTGGGTTTTTGCATTTTTCAATTTTTATGGGGATTTCAAATTTTCTAAATTCCAACTGAAAATTAAATGTTTTTCAATAACATTTCAGACAACAATTTTATGAATAGAGGCTCATTTGGATTTCATAAATACAAGAAAATGAAATTGTTTCTTTTTTGGGTTTCGATGGTTTGTTTCCTGATATCATCCTGTAAAACCGCACCTGTCAGAAGGGAAATTAATTCCACAGATCAAATCCAATACCTAAACCCTGAAAATAAATTCATGAAAGTCCATATGATGGATGGAAGTGTATTTATCCTTAATTTTTGGTTTTTGGATGATGGGAAAAATAATCTTTCAGGGTATGGGGAACTACTGAATATTCAGAGAAGGGTAGTTGAAAGGAGGATAAGGACAGACAACAGAAATGGAATAGTTGATCCATTTACTTTCCCTCTTGATGATATTGCCCTAGTAGAGACTAACGATCCAGGAAATTCCTTGGGAGGTGGTCTTGGTTTTACCACAGCCCTGATAGGAGGTGTTGCTGTTCTTTGCATTCTTAGTCCTAAAACCTGTTTTGGTTCTTGCCCAACTTTTTATGCAGAGACCAATGATACCTTAAGAATTTTGGCTGAAGGTTTTTCAACAAGCATCTTGCCTTCCCTTGAAAAAAATGATATAGACATGCTTTTTGAGGCAAAATATAAAAAAGACTTTCAATTGACATTGACCAATGAAGCATTGGAAACCCATTCTATCCGATATGCCAATATCCTATGTTTCGAAAAAGAGGAATATCAAAAAGTCTTTGCAACTCCTAAAGGAAACTTTTACCTCACCGAAAATGCTCGCATTCCAAAGACTTGTAATAGTCCCAAAGGAGGTTGCTTGGAAGAGGTGAAGCTCATGGATCACAAAGAATACTTTTCGGAAAGCGACCAAGACAACCTCCTTTCAAAAGAAGAGCTGATTTTAGATTTTGAAATTGAGAAAGCTGGAAATTTCGGATTGGTCCTTGGAAAGCGGCAGACCATGATGACTACCTACTTGCTGTACCAAGGATTGGCTTATATGGGTAAATCGGTTTCCTATTTTTTGGCACAACATGAACTTGGAAATATGGAAAAAAAGCTAGGGATTTTTGAAATGTTGGGTGGCGTGGAAATTTATTTTCAAAATCCGAATTTGGAATGGCAATATGCTGGAGAGGTAAACGAGACAGGCCCTATTGCGACAGATTTTAATATGGTCGAAATCGGTAATGTACCTCATGGTAATCTTAAAATTAAACTGTTGATGAATAGAGGTTTATGGAGAATAGATTATCTTTCTTTAGTAGACATATATTCTGAGGTTAAACCAACAGTGGTAAGTCCTTATGCTGTTGAAAATATCCATGGTAAGGAGAAAGAGCCCTTTTCAAAATTAATGGACCCCGAAGAATTTCTTGTGACTTATCCGGGCGAAAAGTTTTTGATTAACTATCAACTGCCTTTCGAACATGCCGAGTTATTCCTGGATTCCAAGGGATTTTACTTGGAGTGGATAAGAGAAGATTGGATAAAAGAGCAAAATTTCAGGAAATTGAATCAAATGGTCAACAACCCTTCAACTTATTTAAAGAAAGTTGCTAAAGAGTATAAGAGAATAGAACCTGTCATGGAAGAAGCATTTTGGAACAGCCGTTATGTATACTGAACAATTATTAAAGAGTTTAGCCATATTTTTGATGGCTTTTGGATTATTAGCCTGTGGCAGTGCGGTCAAAGCACCCAAAGGTACGATCCCGACTTTGGACAAAATTTCTGAATCAGCCAACGGCGGTTGGTTGACTTTTTATGATGGTAGTCAAGAAATTTCTGGTGAACTCATTGGATTCAAAGAGGATTCATTATTTGTTTTAAGTAACCAAAAATTACTGTCTTTTCACCAAAATAATATTCAAAATGCGAGAATGGTTCTTTATAACACCAAAGCAGATAACTATGCTATTTGGACCGGAGTCAACTCATTATTTTCACTTACCAATGGTATGTTATTAATTTTTACATTGCCAATCAATTTAATAGTTGGAGGGGCAGTGACTTCAGGAGAATACCAAAGATTAAATTATATGGACTTTCCTGCCTACTCATGGACTGAATTCCAAAAATTCTCCAGATTTCCCCAAGGACTTCTTGATTCTATTGATAGGAAAGAATTGGAATTTTAGCTTCACTTGCAATGGAAGCAAATGACTTAGAGTTTCCAGTTTTGAAAAATCTAACTATATTTAGAAGCATTAAAATTTACAACAGTGGACGCAGGCAATATTATTTACATTATCGCAATCATTATTTATTTTATCTATACTGCTGTTAAAAAGGGACAAAAGCCTCAGGATTTGGATGGACAGGATAATTTGCCGTCTGATGGACAACCTAAAAGAAAACCTGTTTCTTTTGAAGATCTTTTAAAAGAAATCAGGTCCGAGCAAGAACCAAAAGAAAAAAATCTACCCCGAGCCGGAACAGCGACAACTTCCCAAACTAAGCCTGTTCCCCAACAAGAAACTTTTTCCAGAAATTTTGAACCTCAAAGGGATATTATGAGGGGGGACAGACCTCGGTCTAAAGCATATGGGGATTATGAAGGAACTGGTGCAGAAATCGAAAAACCCAAGATAAAAACTTTGGACGAACAGGTGAGTCTTACAGCATCTGTAGAAGGTATAAAGTCAAGCATTTCACCTGAAAGAATCAAAACTACCAAAACAAAAAGCCGCTATGCTGAAATGCTCAGCAATCCAGCTTCTATCAAAGATGCTGTAATCCTAAGCGAGATTTTGAATAGAAAGAATTTTTAAAGCTGTTTTTTTGGAATTCCATATTTCTGATACTTTCTGATTGATAGTTAAATTACATTATTAATATATTTAAAGAGTGCGCTGTGCTATGGGGTATAGATTTTTACATCGCATATGATTTTTTAAACTATGGGTAATTAAAACAAAGATGGAAAAAGTCTGTTGTTTTTTAGTGATTTGAAAATATCAAAATCCATTTACACTCACTTAACCGTATATCGAATTATGAAAACAACAACCAACATCAAATCAGGATCACTTTCTGAAGCTAGAAGAAATTTTCTGAAAAAATCAGGTTCCTTAGCCGTAATGTCCATGTTTGGAGTAGCATTTTTCACCTCTTGCTCCTCGGATGACATGGATCCTGATATGGGATCTCCCACTACTCCCCCTGCTACAGGGAATGGTATTAATGTGACAGCCGATGCAGTGACAGTGGACTTAGCTGTTGCCTCGAATCTTGCTGCTGCAGGAGGATGGGCATTGGTCACTGCAGCAAGGGTATTGATTGTAAACATGGGCAATAATAATTTTAACGCCCTAACCTCTGTTTGCACCCATTCACAATGTGATAGAAACTGGACCTTTACCAATAATGTATTCACTTGCACATGTCATGGCTCAAGATTCAATACCAATGGATCTGTGGTGAATGGGCCAGCTACGCAGGCCTTGAGGTCTTATCCTGCAATGGTCACCAATAATGTCCTTACAGTGGACCTAGGATAATGAAAAGTTTAATTTATTCGTTATCGATTCTTTTGATCTTGACAATTCATGGAAAGGCTCTAGGCCAGGTCTACAAAACCGAAAAAGGCAGTGTAGAATTTCTTTCCAAAGCGTCATTGAATGAGTTTACCGGTAAATCTTCAGACCTCAATGGTTTGGTTGATTTGGATAAAAACATGCTGGATTTCTATATTGACCTGAACACCTTGAAAACTGGGATAGGACTTCGTGATAGGCATATGAGGGAGAATTACCTGGAAACCAAAAAATATCCTTATGCGGAATTTACGGGTAAAATTGGTTCCCAAATAAATCTTTTGGTTGGCCAAAGTAAAAGTGTAATAGCAAAAGGGAAATTCAAAATACACGGGGTAGAAAGAGAAATTGATGTCCCTGGAAAATTAACAGCTATTTCAGATTCTGAATTACAATTGGAAGCCAAGTTCACCGTATTGCTCAGTGATTATAACATCGATATTCCGACAGTTGTGTTTTATGAATTGGCAGAAGATCAAATTGTGTCTATAAAAGCCATCCTTAAAAAATAAAAATGAAAAAGACTATATTATTGTTGATGATCAGTTGTTTGCCCCTCGTGGTGAATGCTCAGTTGGAAAGAAAGCCTGCGACTGATGTACAAGATGTTGAATTGATATTCCATGCACCCAGACATATCAATTTGTTAACTGTAGAACCACTGGATAAAAAAACGCTCCAATTTGCCATCATGCACACTTTTGGAACTTTGGATGGTGGTATACAGAATCTGTATGGTTTGGACAATGGCGCAAATATCCAATTCAGTTTTGAGTACGCATTTAGCGATAAATTTTCATTGGGAGCTGCTAGACAAAGTAGAGACAAGATTTATAATCTTTATGGCAGGTACCATATTCTCAAGCAGACACAGGATAATAGAATGCCTTTATCACTTTCGTTGATGGGTGGTGCAGGAGTTAATACTTCCAATTACAGTTTTCTGCAGGAAAACAATCCTAGCTTTACCGATAGAACTTCTTTTGCATTTCAAATTATGGGGGCCAGAAAGTTCACTGATAAAATCAGTGTTCAGGTCAGCCCAATGCTGGCATATTTTGTAGACCCCAATCCTATATTTCTGATAGAAGGAGACCAAAATCTTTATTTGGCACTTGGATTTAGTGGTAAGTATAAAATCTCAGGAAAATCTTCCCTGACACTACAATGGATACCTAATCTCAACAATGACCTTAGAAATAACCTGGGAGTTGGAATTGACTTGGAAGCAGGAGGCCATGTGTTTCAGATGTATTTCGTGACTTCACAGGCGCTTAATGAGCAGTATCTGTTGGCAGGAGGAAACGGAGTGCCCGGTGAGGGCTTCAGGGTTGGTTTTAATGTCAATAGGGTATTTGCCACAGGTAGAAGAAAAAGCAATTGATATTTTTTGTGACATTGGCTGTCATTTGAAAGGGGGATTTAAAAGGTATTTCCTATCTTTTGCCATAAATAACGATTTATGGCACCTTCAAATACCATTGAGCAACAGAAAATCTTAAGGGTTTTTAGACTAATCAATTTGCTTCGAGGCAACATAGGGAAACCTGTTCACCGACTTGCGGAGTCACTTGATACTGACCCAAGGACTATATATAGGTATTTCAAATTGTTGGAAGCCTTGGGTTTTGAGATCGAAAAAAAGCATTCCAAGTTCAGGATAGTAGACAGGGTAGAAAGTCCCAATGAGTACGCTTATGGTACCTTCAATGAGGAAGAGATCCGAATGATGAATGAGCTTATTCAGAAAAGCAGCAAGAAAAATCTATTGAAAGATTCCATCTTGCAGAAAATCAATATTCGATCAGATTTCCGACATAGCGTAGAGCAATTGTTCAATGCCAACCTTGGGATTTTTGTGGATTTTATATCAAGATCCATAAAAGACCAAAATCAGGTTATTTTGAGGGATTATTATTCATTAAGTTCTGATTCCGTGACGGACAGATTGATTGAACCTGTTGCTTTCAACAAGAACTTTGACTCTATCTATGCTTTGGAAGTAGAAAGCAAAGAAATGAAAATGTTCAAAATTGAGAGGATAGGAGAGGTGTTGCTGACTTCGAAGCCTTTTAAGTTCCAATCTTTGCATCAACCTTTGGAGCAGGGATTGTTTGGATTTACAGGTAAGAACCAATTTTATATACATCTCAAGCTCAGCAAAAAAGCCTATCAGTTGATGATGGAAGAATATCCCGATGCCAAACCACTGACATATATCAAAAACCGTAACCAATATTACTTCGAAGGCGAAATCCCCCAATTGCCGGGTTTGGCGAGGTTTATCTTGGGATTGCCAGGTGAAATCAAAGTTTTGGAAGGGGAGGAGTTGAGAGGGTATTTGAAGGAACAGATTGAAAAGTTGAGGATTTGAGGACGATTTTTATTGATTTGACAATTTCCTCACATCAGATTTGAAAATCTTATTGGACTTATCTAAAGGGTGGGAAAGTTTTTTTGCCGAAAAATAAAAAGATTGTAACTGTATGCCAGAGAAAGATTGCCAAACAAACCTTCAAAAATATATTTTTGATCTCCTGATCTTAATTTTGAAAATATTTAATACTTTTAAATTCATTATTTTGAAAATATAGCGATCTTTTTTCAGCTACATTTTTAACTTATGAACGAAGAATTATTTAATTGGAATTTGTTTTTCACCCATCTTTATTCACCATGATTCGAATACTATATGTAGTCACCTTTATTTTATTTTCCAACCAATTAATCAATTCCAAATTATATGCACAAAGTAATTTTCAGCCCGGACATATTGTAAGTCCATTTGGCGAAAAGATCATTGGTGAAATTGATTTTGGTAATTGGGAGAAAACTCCTGATATAATCAAATTCAAACATCCTGAGAATCCTCAAAAAATAATGGTTTATTCCTCTCAAGAAATTATGGGATTTTCTGTAGGTGGAGAACAATATGTTAGCGGAAAAGTGGAAGTTTTTAAATTTGTTTCCAATGAAGGAAAAATTGAACGAGGTTCAGAAATTGAAACTACTATGGAATCAATTTTTTTGCAAAAATTAGTGGATGGAGAAAAAACTCTATTCTATTATAAAAGCCCTAAATCAAAAGATAACTTCTATTTCAGAAACGGGGATCATTTTCAATTATTGAAGTATAAAAAATATGCAATAGAAAGAACGGTTGAGGGAAAATCCAGGACTGTTATTGTTGAAAATAAGTTTTTTCAGGGTCAATTAACCGCCTATTTGACAGATTGTCCAAAGTTGGAAAATGAATTGAAAAATGTGCAATATAAAAAAGAAAGTCTTAGAAAGCTTTTTCTAAGCTACAATGAATGTATTGGAAAGGAAGTTGAATTTCAAAAACAAGAAGAAAAAATAAAAACTGAGTTTGGAGTTTTGGCAGGGGTGACGATAACCAATTTAAATTTTGTCGGTAATTTTCATCCAAACCTTACTGAGGTAGATTATGGTCTTTCTATTCTTCCGACTGTGGGAACTTCGGTTGATTTTATTTTGATGAGGAACAGAAGGAAATGGAAATTTTCCAACGAACTGATGATTGCAGGGTACAATTTTTCGGGTCAACATATTAATTATAAAGAGTCTAACTTGGAATTACATTCCAAAACTGATTTTGCCACTTTGCAAATAAAAATCAACAATATGGTTCAATACAATTTGAAATATACTTCTTTCGACTGGTTTTTTAATGGTGGGATATCTAATGGTTTATCTATTTTATCCACAAATTCTGAATTTTTGGAAACCTTTTACTTTGACACCGAAAGATCCGAAACAAGAATTGCAGTGCCAACAAAGCGGAGAATTGAAACTGGCTTTTTATTTGGTACTGGTATTAGAAAAGGCAATATTTCAGGTGAAATTAGATATGAAAACGGAAATGGGATGTCCAATTACCCTTCACTTCTTTCTTTAACCCACAGATTATTTTTTTTGGTAGGATTTAGGTTTTGAAATGTTTTTAAAATATTTCTTAATTGCACTTTAATCTTGTAAAGACCATTGCATACTGAATTAAGGCTACTTTTTTATCGAATTTTTCTAATTCTTAATAATTATTTAATTACTTCAAACAAGATTTTCGGTATTTTCGAAAGATGAAACACCTTTTTCAAATTTTCGGGCTTTTAGTAATTCTATTTTCTTGTAATTCAAAGTCAGAGAATCCAAATTTAATTGCTGACTATCATTTTGAAATTAAGGATTCCATTCAGGTGGACTACCTGGGCAACCTTTCTGTCTTTGATTTTGAACCTGAGTCCGGTTTTTATTTAGGCCGGAATAATTCCACAGAGGAGCATTTGCTTTTTGATGATCAGGGAAAAATTCACAATCGATTTATCATCCAAAAGGATGGCCCGGATGCTGTTTCTTGGGTTCAGGGTTTGGGGTTTTTAGATGGGAAAATTACAGTAATGGATTCGAATAAAGGAATTCTTCAGTTTTCAAATGAGGGGGAAATAGCCAATAGGATTGAATTGCCTGAAGATTACTTCTTTATCAATGGATTGAATTTCCCTGCAGCAAGATTTGGTAATGAACTGATGTATATCCGGCCTGAAAGGGATGGGATGGATTGGTCAAATCTGGGTGAATTGTTCAAAAGAGTTTATCAAAATCCTATTCTTGAAGTTTATAATCCCGAAACCGGCATAATCAGAAATACAATGAATTTTCCTCCGAGAACTACCTATACTGATGGAAATTATTATCATTGGATGTTTCCATCTCTTATACAAGTTTCGGATTCTGAATGGTTGTTATACCTGATGGCAGAGAGAAAATACTATGTTTACAAGAAAGTGGGTGATCAATTGATTTATGAGAAAACCGTTGATTTAAAAATCAATGATGCCGTGAATATACAAGGTGGTCCTATAGAAAATTTAGAAGTGATGTATGAAGGAAACAGGTTCAATATTTTTGGAAAAATTGAACAGATTTATTCCAGAGAGCAGGATATTTTAGTGGTATATACCAAAGGTGTGGATGAAGAAATTGTCAAACAGTATGATCCTGAAAATATAGTAGAATGGATGACTTTTATCAACAGTATTCCAAGGTACATGGCAGTATTGGATAAAAACCATCAGATGTTACAAAAAGACATTCCCGTCCCCTTGGGAATAGACTTTACTTCCGTCTGCAATTCCAAAGGAGAAATCATTGTACTCAAAAATCAAGAATATTTTGGAATGGAGGAGGATTTTACAACTTTTTATAAGATGAATCAAGTAAAATAGAAAAGGTCTCCCAGGTACCAAAACCTAGAAGACCTTTTTATTTATGGTATTAATTCCCACCACGCATTAAATTAAACTCTTTCAGGGTTTTGGGAAACACTATTTTTTATTTTCACCTGTTCCCATCTGGGACATTTACATTTCAGGGATGAAGTCACTATGGGATTTCAATCTAAAATCTTAATTCTACCTTCCCCTTATCCCTGATGCTCATCCCTTAACAGATCATTGACTGTCTTCACAGGATTAAAGGTGATCAAGGGGACTTCTACGAAAACTGTATTCCACCCTGCCATGGCACCGTTCCAAAGTCCGGGGAGTTCCAAAGCCTTGAGGTCACGACCGCTTTTTGATTTTTCGGTGATGAAGCCTGTACGCATATCCCTGAACTTGAGCAGGTCAAATTTCTCACCTTTATAATTTTTAGTGGCGCAGACCAAATCGACAGGGTTGAAGTGGGTAGATGATTTGAATATTTCTTTTTGTTCGGGATTATCCAAATCTATTTGGGCTGTTTCAGCGATCTGTAAGGATAAGGAGCCATCATCCTCTTTGACCCAAAATGGACCACCTCCAGGCTCTCCGGTGTTTTTCACCATTCCGCAGACCCTCAATGGACGGTCAAGTTTTCTATGCAAATACTTGCACTTTTCTTCATCATTCTTGCTATGATAACTCTCGGGCAATTTTCCACCCAAGTCATTGGTAACAACTGATTCAGCTTGAGCAATGGCATTTTCACCAGAATCATTGTCCAGCTTTTTCAAAGCCCCGAATACTTTTTCCTGAACCTCTAAAAGAAGCCCGCCAATTGCTATTTTATATTCTTTTGTGGGACTTTTTAATCTATCAGGTACTTCGTTGTCGATGTTTTTGATAAATATCACATCTCCATCCAATTCATTTAGATTTTCCAGCAAAGCCCCATGACCTGCAGGTCGGAAAAGAATGCTCCCGTCTTCCTCAAAAAATGGACTATTGTCCATATTGACTGCAATGGTATCTGTTGATTTTTTCTGTTGTGAATAAGAGACTTCGAATTTTACGCCGTATTCTTTTTCCAGTTTAGGCTGTACTTGGGCAACTTCTTCTTTGAATTTTGACTCATGTTCGGGGGAAACCGTAAAGTGGAGTCTAACAATATTCCCTTTGCCCAATCCATAGAGAATCCCTTCCATAAAATGCTCATAGGTAGGGGTTCTGTCATGGTCAGCGTAATGATGGAATTTCAACAGGCCTTTTGGCAATTGACCGTAGCCGAGGCCCTCTTCATTCAGAAGGTGTGAAATTACCAATTGATGTTGGCCTGATTCCATTGCTTTATTGATGCTGCTTCCGGCTTTTTGTAGGCTTTTGTTGAGGTCATCATAAAAGGCAAATTTTTCAATCTGTTGGAAAAACTTCTGGACAAAACTGCTCTTTGAAATATCTCCATCTCCTTCCAAAAATGAAAAAAGGTCCTTGAACATCCGTGATGCCGCTCCACTTGCAGGGACAAATTTGACGACCTCTTTCTGGGCAGCCAATGTGGGATAGATATCTAGAAAGTGTTTAAGCTCTGTTTCGGTCAAGGCCTTGACTCCATTTCCAATTGTAGCCGCACCTACAATAGGTAAAAAAGGAAATCCCTCCTGAAAGTTTATCAATTGTTCCTTGACTTTATCAAGTGACATGCCTTGATTTGTTATCTGCTTTTCTAGTTGTGCATCCATGTTTTTGTGTTTATTGTTTTAAAACCTTTAATATATACATTGGAAGTGGCTTAATCAAAGATTTTTCCAATCCTTAACTTATAGATAAAGCATTTCAAGAGATGCTACGAAATTGAAGGAGGCATGAAGCAAGATTGCCCAAAGAAATCCAAACCTTATCCTGACAATTCCTAAAAACACACCTCCAATCAGTTGAGGGAGAACTGTAGGAAAATATAAGTACCAAGGAATCATATCCAGGTCATAATTGTCCAAGTGGATCAGTCCAAAAAACAGGACAACTAGCCAAAAAATAACTTTCCTGTTTCTAAGCCAAAAATACTGAACAATGATATAATACCTTCGGTCAAGCATCATAATACCCTGCACTAGCCATAAGATCAACATCACACTGCCTGCAACACCAGAAAATGCAAAGAAGGATAAAGATATTAGGAGGAGTGAAATATTGAACCTGGCCCTTGAAAACTTTAAAAATAGCCTGAACATGGTTTCTTCAAAGAGTGGCGCCAGAATAACGGCAAGAATAATTGCCTCCTTGAATGAATCAATCTCAAGTTGATCAGCTTCTTCAATGATGGGAAAAATACAAATCAGCCCATACCAACTTGTAAAGCCAAGAAAAACATCTATCAAAAGGTAAAGCCCTAGTACCAAAAAGGCTTTTTCCCAATTATTACCCTTGAATTTTTGTATTCTTGAGGACTGAAATATATGTTTTAAATAGTGGTATTCCTGCCTAAAAATTTCAGTCATTCGCAATTATACTAAACTTTATTTTTTCACCTGATCTTTTTTGGGCTAAAATATTCAGGAATTGGATATCCACCTGAAGAATCCGGGGATAACCCCCGGTCACTTGAGCATCCCGCATCAATACAATGAGTTTGCCTGAGGGAGTCAATTGTACCGTTCCGGGATACACAGGTGAGGTCAAAATAGGTGGTATGTCATTTTCAATTGACTCTTCCAACTGATATGCCATCCTATTGATCAGTTCTGAAACAGTAAAAGATCTACTCAAAATCCTATTGTGCAAAAGCTTCGGCAACTGATCCCATTCAGGTCCAGCAAAAACCTTTATTGTACTTTCTTTATACCAACTGGCTTTTATTTTGGAATGTGAGTTTTCGGGAGGAAAATATCGGTCTTCATACATGTAGGTAATGGTATCCCCCTTAACCACTTTATCTCTGGGTGTTACACCTGAGTACCAACTTCGGCTATTCCCTACCATTTCTGATTCAAAACCTCCCTGTACACCCATATAAAGCCATTGTCTTCTTCTAAATTTTCTCACTTCAATCATGCCATCTTCATCAACCTCGTAGACTTTTCCTAACTTGATGGGCTTTTCATTGAGATAGATATCTGCTTCTGCACCTGCAAAAGCGATCCTTGTGGGCATTTCAAAAATCATTTTTGGACCTACATGTGCCATTTCAAGGACAGCAGCATTTTCGGTATTGTGAAGGAGGTGATTGACCAAGGTCATGGAAATCCTGTCCATTACCCCTGAATAGGGAACTCCAAAGTGAACCATGTCATATCTTGCCCAATCCTGTACAGATGTCATCATACCAGGTTGATGGAAGTGTATATATGCTGGTGTCTTTATCATGATCTGATTTGCTGAATATATTCTTTGGGATGCTTCAGGATTGTTTCATACTCATCTAGTGAAATAGGTTTGAATCTGACCCTGTCACCAATATTTGGGAAATTTTCCTGAAAATTGGTATTAGTATAAAGATTAAGCGGTGATCTGCCCACAGCAAACCAACCACCCGGGCTGTCCATCGGGTAGATTCCTGTCTGTTTTCCACCAATGGCAACTGTTCCTGCATGAATCAATCTCTCAGGAAGATCTTTCCTTGGTGTATGTAAACTTGCATCCAATCCGGCCAAATACATAAAACCAGGTAAAAACCCATAAAAATGCAAAGTATAGTTTGCAGAAGAATGAATCTGTATGACCTCTTCAATGCTCAATTGGTGCATTCGGGCGAGTTTCTCAAGATCTTTTCCAAAGGAAGGATCATAGCAAACTGGGATTTCCCAAGTTCTAAATGAGTTGGTTTGTACTGACTTTGGTAATTGATTGATTTCAACAAGAAGATCATTGCAATCTGTTGTTGAGATTTCCAGCTTGAGTTTCAGAGAAAGTGTATTAAAACCCATCCTAATTTCCCTGATTCCTTCACCGTATTCTTTCAATAAAAAATCTTTGACCAAAAGCTGTTCTGTCAAAATAGATTTAGAGATTTCCTGAGGCCATGATATCTCTATTAATTTGCTGTGTATCCTAAAAATTTTAAGCTGCATCGCTACAAGTTAAAGTATTTATGGATGTTTTTCAAAATCCCTACAGCGTTAGAATTGTCTCCGTGTATGCAGATGGTGTCTGCCTGAATAGGAATTATATTCCCTGTGGCAGTTTTTATATTTCCTTTTTCGACCATTATTTTGATATGATCAAGTACTTCATCTCCATCTTTAATGACTGCATTGGATTTAGTCCTACTCACTAAGCTTCCATCGTCGTTATAGTTTCTGTCCGCAAAAACCTCTCTTTTAATTGGGATATGTCTTTCCTCAGCCATTTGAGATATCAGTGAGTTTGGAGGACAATAGAGATAGGGTCCTGAAAACTCATTTTCAAGAATATCTAATATCAGGGAGGCTGTTGAATGGTCTTGGGCTGAAAAATTATACAAGGCCCCATGTGGCTTGATATGGTGAATCTCAATGTTTTCTTCATTTGCCAAATCCCGAAATATTGACAATTGAGAAATCAGACTATTTTTCAAAGATTCCAGAGATATTTCCATCTTCAACCTTCCAAAATTCAGGGGATCAGGATAGGAGGGGTGGGCACCGATTTTCACCTGATGTTTTTTGGCAAGCCTGATGGTTTCTCTGATTGTTTGTTCATTTCCGGCATGTCCCCCACAAGCAATGTTGCAACTACCCAAATATGGCATCAAAAGCGCATCTATGGAAAGTCCCTCTCCCAAGTCACAATTAATATCAAAAGGGAAATTTTGTTTGTTCATTTTGGTAAATTTAAGGATTAATTCCTCAAATTTATTTTTGAAGGAATTATCAAATACATTAAAAATAAAGATTATCCGCCTATATGCAAGTTGAGAACGCTATCTATAAAAGGGCTAGAAGTCCCAAGACGGAAGTAAACTGGAATTTATGGTAACTTCGGTCTTCCGACTTCGGTCTTTCGTCCTGATTGGAGTATAATATCAGTTTACTGGCAGCAAAAAAGCGGATTATCATAAAACATTATTTCTATGTTCGAATTCAATTCCGAGAAACATTATCCCAAAGAAACCGAAAGCAGAGTAGTCATTCGATTTCAGGATTGCGATCCTCTTCGGCATTTGAACAATGCCAAATATTTTGATTACTTCTTCAATGCCCGGGAAGACCAAGTCCCCAAATTATATGGTGTAGAGATGTTTGATATGATTCAAAAGTATAAGGCAGCTTGGGTGGTGTATAATCACAACATATCCTATGTCAGGCCGGCACAAGTGGGAGAGTGGGTAAGAATCATGAGTCGCCTGCTTTGGTACAACGACAACACAGTAGTTGTTGAATATTACATGACTGATGATACCAAAAAGGAACTTAAAACAGTACTTTGGACTACGATGCGGTATGTTACTCTCAAGGAAGGGAAATCCACAGATCACTTGGGAAGTGTCCTTGAGTTTCTCAAAGCCACCTCAGAAAACCTTGATATTTCAAACATGACCATCAAAGACAGGGTAAAAAGCCTGAAATCAAGATTGCTGGAAAGTTGATTTTTTTCAATCTTGATCGATAGAGAACGGAACCTGTACATTAGCGTACAGGTTTTTCTTGGTTTAGATTTTTGGCACATCCTACTGAAAAAAATATTCATATTAAATTTTTATAATAATAGCAGGAAGACGCAACCTTTTAATTATCAGCATATCAACAGATTTTACAAAAAGCTGTCCGCTTTCTGAACAAAGCGATGACCATGTGTTCCATGCTGATACACAATTTCGCGAAATCAATTTCCGCTAGGTTCTTGGCACCTTTCCACATTTAACAATTATTTGATTTCCGAAGAAGCTTACGAATGCTCTTGCTGGCATGCGGATTCCTATTGGTACAGATAATGGATAAGGGAGAGTACCAACTTAAACAACTGCAATTATGAAAAAATTACTCACACTCGCTTTGGCCGCTACACTAGGTGTGGCCACCTTAGCAAACGCATCAAATGAAGATCTTAAAACCTTATCAACTGTAAATGCAACAGAAAAGAAGGTCAATATTACATTGAGAGAAGGTCTTGGAAAAGTCAGACTGGCAATATTAAACAGTAATGGCAAAAAACTTCATCAGCAATTTGTCAAAGTCAAAAATGATGTAATTGTTCCTTACGACCTATCTCAGCTACCTGCAGGAGAATACCAAGTAATGATTGAAAGCAATATCAAAGAACCAAGTCATGACGTGGCCATGTTTATTGTAGAAACTAAAGATAGCAAGTCATCTTATCCTTTGGTGGCCTATGGTAAAGCAATAGACAATGATTCATTCAAACTATCTGTAATCGGTTTGGATCAGCCCGGTGTTCAGGTAGAGATCTTTGATCAAAAGGGGAGAACTATTTTCACAGAGAATATCAATCAAGCAGAAGGTTTTACAAAAGTGTATCACCTTGATAACCTGACCACCAAAGATGTATCCATCAAATTGACCGATAAAATCGGAAGAACCAAAAATCTTTACCTGTAAACTTAACCACTATTTTAACCTTAGCCCTGGAGTTGATGCTTCGGGGCTTTTTTTTTACACCAATGGCTTAACCCAACTAGATTTTTTTTACATTTTTGGATCTTGAATTTAATTCTAGAAGTAATCCCAAATAATGTTTAATTACCAGACAAAGCTTATGAAATTCAATAACCAATTTTCTCTAGTGACGATCGCCCTGTTCCTGTGGTCAGTCAATTTGATAGCGCAGGAAAAAGTTGACCTCGATATGGTTTACAAAATCAAATCTGAAGGCATCGGAAACTCCCAGATCCAAGACCTTTCTTTTCATTTGACTGATTACTTGGGACCAAGGCTTTCTGGATCGACCAACCTCAGGAATGCTAGAAATTGGGCAGCTGATAAATTTAAGGATTGGGAATTAAGCAATGTGCGAATTGATTCTTATGGAGATTTTGGCAGGGGATGGAATGTCAAAAAATCCTATATCGCCATGAAGGAGCCCTATTATGCACAGATCATCGGTTATCCAAAGGCATGGACAGATGGCACAGCAGGATTGTTGGATACTGAGGTGATGCTTTTGGAAATCTCTACTGCCGATGATTTTGCCAAATACAAAGGGAAGCTTAAAGGTAAGGTGGTCATTACTCCTGTAAACCTGACAAACAATCCGGCATTTGAAGCAGAAGCCAAGAGACTGACAGATCAGGAATTGGAAGATAGAAAAGTCATTAACATCGGAGGAGGCGGAGGAAGATATACACCGGAGATGTTGGCACAACTGAGGGCGCAGCGTGATTTGGACCAAAAACTTACAGCTTTTTTATTAGAAGAAGAGGTAGGACTGAGACTTACCGGTACAAGGGGGAGTTTTGGAACCGTTTTCCACACAAGAGCAGGTTCTTATAGCAAAGAGAAAAACAAAACAGTTCCCGAAATGGAAATTGCTTCCGAGCATCATGGTAGGATATACCGGTTATTGAAAAACGGGAAATCAGTGAAAATAGAAGCTGAAGTGGAGGTAGAATGGCTGGATGATGACTACAGCGGCTACAATGTGCTGGCAGAAATCCCGGGAACAGACAAAAACCTGAAACCGGAAATTGTAATGTTGGGGGCACATTTGGACAGTTGGCATGCAGGTACCGGTGGCAATGATAATGCAGCTGGAGTTGCGGTGATGATGGAAGCCATCAGGATATTGAAGGCATTGAATTACCAACCAAGAAGGACAATCAGAATTGCGCTTTGGGGTGAA
>NZ_JBGSXS010000056.1:0-2771 GCF_041751335.1 Aquiflexum sp. | reverse complement strand
CGAATATAGGGGTACCAATTTCGAATCAGATATACATGTGAAATTCAGGGGTTTTCAAATCCCGATATTCAGTAAAATTTATCACGATTATATTCCCAATAAAGTACGGTTCTATTCAGAGTTTGGGGTATTACTTTCTTTATTTAATATCCAAAACGCCACTTCCTATGAAGCTGGAATTAAAGATAAAACAGTAATTACCGAAGAAATTCAATTTAGTTTTCCGGATAGTCATTCAGGAATTCTTTTAGGAGTTGGACTTGAGCGTTACCTGAAGGGCCATAGAGGAATAGTATTGGGAGTAAGAGGATCAATAATTAGGCAAGGCCCCGAAAGCGGTCTGACCCAAATTCAGTTTCATTCCGGATTTAAATTTTAAATATTTTTATGAATAGAGCACATTACCTTTTCATCGGATTAGTTTTCTTTTTGTCCTGCACAGAAGAGGACCAGATTTCAACAAGGGATTATCCTTTTATCGAAAGTATGTCTGCACAATCTTCAGAGGGTGGTGGGGCAACTGTTGAATTTGAAATAATAAAAGCGGGTAAGAATCCAATCACAAATTACGGGGTAGAATACGCAGAAGGTTTGGTTGATATAGAACCTGGAAAATGGCGCTATGAAAAAGTTGATATATCCGGTACGCCAAACAATGCAAAGGTTGTTGTCGACATTCAATATGAATTAGATGAGGACAAATATTATACCTTAAGACCATTTGTAAAAACAGCAAATCAGGTAGTTTATGGTGCGGAAATGACATTTTTAAGCAAAGGTACTCGCCCCCCAATAATCAATGAAATTTCAGTTTCTGGTTTATCCGGAAACACTGAATTTGTGATAAAAGGAGATTATTTCAGCCAGAATAAAAATCTGAACAAAGTTGAAATTTTAGGTTTGGAAAGATATTATTATGTAGAGATCATTCGAAGTACAAATACCGAATTAAAGCTTAGAGCTATTAAAGGGGGGGATATCTTACCTGTGACTGATGAGAAATTCGCATTGAAAGTCACATCAAGAGGCAAATCCATTATTATTCCCCAACATTTTTCAATACAATTCCCCCAAATTCTGGGTATGTCCCCAACACGTGGCCATGTTGGTTCAACTTTCACAATCGAAATTGATCCATTGACTTTTCGGGAAAATGAATTTTATCTGACAACTTCCTTTGCAACTACGACACCAAGTTCGGTTTTAGGAATCATTAATGGTGTTGTAAAAAATATAAATGCCGGATCCTATCAAGTGAAGCTCAATGGAACAGGATATGACCACTTTCACATTTATCACCGGGAATTCGAAGTACTCAATTCATGGAAATTATATAGGGGAAATCCGGGTCAAACCCAGATATCTGAGTTTTTAACTAGGTATAATTTTGGTGATAATATTATCAATTTTTCCTTAGGAGAAAATGCTTCAGTATACTTACAGGATAAATTGACCGGAACATATACCAATTTGAGTGACTTCCCAGAAATGAAAAAACGTAGATTTAATTTTTTATCTGCTACTTTTCAAAATAGGTATCTTTATTTTGGACTTGGGTTTCAGTTCACAGGAAACAATAATGAATGGCTTCAGGATTTTTACAAACTGGATGCTGTTACCAATGAATGGAAAAGAATGTCTGATTTTCCTTTCGATTGGTTATCTGCCGGATTTGGATTTGAATATCAGGGAAATTTGGTTTTTGTGACCTCCCATCCTAATTTTTTGTTTTACGATCCCCTTTCAGATACTTGGTCGGATTCGCAAATTCCGGTTCCTCTGGAATTCAAAAATAAACACGGATACACTGTGTATGAAAATCAGATTTACTTTTACTTAGGGTACCCCGGATTAAATGGTATTTTCAAATTCCGTATTGGGGAAGAACCTACACTTTTCTCGCAAATAAACCCAACCTTTGGTGATATGGGATTTGAAACCAAGAGATTGTTGGTTCATAATAATTCTCTTTACTTTAATTCTGGTAACAAAGTAATAGCCAAAATCGATTTAAGCACAGGGATTTCCAGACAAATCCAAACGATTAATTTCAATAATGTTTCGTATGATCCCATGGATTTGTTCCCCTTTATCCGCAATGAAAAATACTTTCTAGGCTATCCGAATAATAGTTGGGAAATCAGGGACATAGTCTATGAACTTGACTTGGATGATTGAAATCAAATAAATTTCTTAATTTTCCAAGAAGCCCTAAGTAGGTTTGTTTTCCGATTGAAAAGTGCAATTTTCAAACGACACCAAAAGATTAAAAACATCTATTGTGTCCTCCTATGTAGAAGAATTTAATAAAATCCCAGCCCAAGTAATTAATCCTTTTCCTGTAGTACTTCATTCAACATTGCGATAAGATCCTTCTTGATCTCCCTTTTCCCGTCTGAAATTTCCCAGGCTTTTAGTATTTCCGGATGAGCAGATAGCAATTCTTTCATATATCTGTCATCCAAAACCCTGACAGTACCAAACTTGGGATTGAACAGATACAAGTTTGTTCTTGTGGAGGCCAATGCACCTACCAATCCAAAACCGGCAGCGGCAGCGGCATCAGTTACCTGATCTTCAAAAAGAAAATACGGTCCCATCAACTGGGCCTTGACAAAATAATCGGCAGCAGTATATTGTGAAGCGTTCAGGTAAAAGGATTCACCATCTGTAAAAGCAAAAATTCCTTTGATACGTTTATTGCTTTTTTCATCCATAGCCTGGTACCTTGGAAACTTCCCTCCTTCTCCCATGCCTTTTATTGTAAAGCC
>NZ_JBGSXS010000055.1:0-2568 GCF_041751335.1 Aquiflexum sp. | reverse complement strand
CAAAAAAAGCCCACATCTCTGTGAGCTTTCTTTCTGTCGGAGTGACTGGATTCGAACCAGCGACCTTCCCGACCCAAGTCGGGACACGCTACCAGACTGCGCAGTGTGTAATAAAAAAGCCCACATCTCTGTGAGCTTTCTTTCTGTCGGAGTGACTGGATTCGAACCAGCGACCTTCCCGACCCAAGTCGGGACACGCTACCAGACTGCGCAGTGTGTAATAAAAAAAGCCCACATCTCTGTGAGCTTTCTTTCTGTCGGAGTGACTGGATTCGAACCAGCGACCCCTTGCACCCCATGCAAGTACGCTACCAGGCTGCGCTACACCCCGAATTTTCCATTAATTATTTTCAGGAACGATATCCTCCCCGATTCGGGTTCGAAATTAGTGTTTTCATTTTATAATCTGAAATCAGTTTCCAATTAATTCCGATTTACATTTAGAGAATGGCAACAACTCATTGAAGATAAGACAATTTGATTTGGGCAAAAACAATTAAAATCAATCCAAAAAATGATTTTAATCAGTCTTTGGAGTCACTTTACTTACTAGCTTAGCAATATTAAACCTAACCAAAGTAGCCATGAAAAAGCGAGAACCAGTTAAAGATATTATGACTTCAAATGTCTTTACCGTTCAGGAGAACGAGAAATTGGCCAGAGTGATTGAATTGTTCAGAAAACATAAAATAAGGCATTTACCCGTACTTACAGGTAAAAAGATATCCGGTATGATCAGCAGAACAGATATTAACAGGCTTACATTTGGTGCTTTGTTCGATAATCAGGAAGGTGCGGATGAGGCAGTTTTGGAAATCTTAAGCATTCCACAAGTAATGACCTCAAAACCGAAAGTCGTATCCATAACAGACTCAGTTAAGGACGTAGCAGAGATTTTTGCTAATGAAGAATTTCATGCACTTCCTGTAGTGGAAGAAGACGAACTGAGGGGTATTGTCACCACTACTGATGTTATCAAATATTTACTGCAACAATATTAAATATTCTCAGTAAAAATCGGAGGAAACAACGAGCGTTTTCCGAACTTCTTTACAACAGTTTTTGCACATCACAGCTTCCGGATTCATAAGCTTAGCATGCCTATATGCTTCCATGGAATTGTTGAATGGACCCAGATAATCCCTCTCCAAAATGTTGGGGATATTTGGGCACTCCCGGTCATGAATTTCAAACTGACCATCATTATTGTTTTTCGTAGCGAGATAAAAGAATTTCATCAGATTAAGGGTTTTAGCTAATCAAATCTATAAAAGAGTTTGATAAAAAAAAGCCCTCAACTGCTTTATTTTAAAGTATTTTTAAGAAAAATGAAAAAAATATTTTTCGGAAGAATTATCATTTCAGCCCACGCCCCTTCCTCTTTCAGACCTTCTCATCGGCATCGAATCTACAGTCCTAAAAATAAAATCCCAATCCAAGTCACCTTCTTTTTTGACCTTAACACCCCCATCTAATCCAATCAAAACCCAACAATTTTTGGTGGATCCCATTTGGTATTTTGAGGTGATTGATTTTTGCTGTTCAGCAGAAAATGTGAAATCTGAGTTTGATAAAATTCCATCTTCATTAAAAATAAAATATATCAGTTTCCTATCCCGAAGTTCCTCTTTCAAAAAATCAAAATCCAAATTTTCACGCTGAGAGGAATCTGGAAAGAACAAAACTACCCTGTTTTTCCATTTCAAATTATCCAAAGTTATCTCCTCCTCAAATGAATTGGGAAGTATCGCAAGTAATAATAAGTAGAAGAAAATCATATCAGGTTAACATCCAAAGTTAAATTTATGTTCTTCTGGGTTTAAATCAAATTCCACTACCCCTTCTAAGTTCAATTACGGTAATTTCCGGCCAAATGCCTACTCTTCCCGAAAATGCGTGGAATCCAAAGCCCCGGTTGACATACAGATATTTGCCTGATTCTTTTGCAAGCCCAGCCCAATTTGGGTAACGGTATTGAACAGGACTCCACTTTAGAAATGGTGTTTCTATCCCAAACTGCATGCCGTGTGTATGCCCCGACAAGGTCAAATGGATCGTATTGCTATGTTTTTTCACCTCTGCGTCCCAGTGGGATGGATCATGGGAAAGCAGGATTTTGAAATCCTCTTCAACTGTTCCTTCCAAAGCTTTTTCCAAGTCTCCCTGTGATTTAAAGCCTATACCCCAATTTTCAACACCCAATAATTTCAAGTTTTGTCCGTCTTTCTCAATAATAACATTTTCATCCAAAAGCAATCTGTACCCTAGTTTAGCATGCTGCTTTTTCAGATTATTTAAATTCTCATGTTTGGCTTCTTTATTTGGCCAACTCACATAATCACCGTAATCATGGTTTCCCAAAATTGAGAATTGACCATACGGCGCTTTAATGGCTTCGAACTGTGATAAGAAGGGCTCAATTTCTTCAGCCTTATGGTTTACCAAATCTCCGGTAAATACAAAAAGATCGGAATTCTGGGCTTTGGCCAAATCAATTCCTTTTTGAACTGCAACAGGATTTTTGAAACTTCCTGAATGTATATCCGAAATCTGAGTGATTGTAAAGCC
>NZ_JBGSXS010000054.1:0-6468 GCF_041751335.1 Aquiflexum sp. | reverse complement strand
CTTCGGTAATATTTTTGTATTCCTCATCGGACAATCCTTGATTATAGGAAAGCAAAATTTTATCCCCTGATAGCAAAATATTATTAATAGAACCGTATGCAAAATCCCGAACATCAAAACTGATAACCTCCTTGTTTACCGATTTTGGGTCTTTTCCTTTCATCAACTGAAATGATTCTATTTTTAATTTGATTTCATTTTTCGGGATTTCAAGGTTTTCCCAACCGTAATGATAAATCTTTGGAAAACCTTTTATAGTAAATACAAGGATGGCCGTTATTGATATTTTGGAATGGTTGGCCTCAGGAATGACTTATGAAGAAATCTTGGAGGATTTCCCAAGCTTAACAAAAGAACATATTTTACCCGCCTTAAATTTTGCTGCAAAAAGGGAGAGCATTACAAAAATTTCAACTGATTAAATTTGAAACTTCTTGTTATTTAGTTATGACCAACTTTTCAAATCTAAGTGTTAAGAATACGAGTCTTATTTTTTATCACCCCACCAAATTACCTTCATCATCCCATTCGGCAATTTTACCCCTTTCATCAGGTTTTAAATATAGCGAAAGGTATTTTTCTTCGTAGGCAAAGCCATGTTTTTGCATGACTGCATCAGGCACCCCATCCCATACATTGGGAGTATTTCCTTTATAACCCAGATATTTGAAACCGATTTCTGAGGTGAAATATCCTGTGGATGTCAGATTTCTAAGCATATTGAAAAACTTCACCCCACCTTCCATTTCAGGTTTGGCTTTGTCAGGCCAGGCAATCAGATCAATGATTTCCATCCTTTCGGATTCAGAAAGTTCCAGAAATTTCTTTCCGTAATTGTCATCGCTATAATGGTCCAACCACATCAGTCCTCCTCTCATAGGAGTTTGATATGCGGTGTAGTCCTTCATCATAAACTCGATAAAGTCAGGAACACCGGCATCCGTAGCACTTCCGGATTCACTGTCCGCAGGCATAATGATATCTACCAATACATCCAGTTTTTTCCTTTCCTCGTCGGTAAAGAAAGTTTCTGAAAGAAGGCGCTGATCGTATGCTATTTCTTCTGCGGTTCTTCCTCCCGGTGTACCTCCAGCGATTTTTGGTGAATAATCCGCTGTTTTGTCTTCAGGTGCACAATTGGTCAAAAGGAATCCTGATGCCAATGATCCGGTAAAAAGGAGTTTTAAATTTTCTCTTCTGTTCATGGCTACCTTATTAAATATTTTTCTTTTTCAATTCACTGACTATAAAATCGGAAGTTCTCCAAGCAAGGGCCAAAATGGTCCATGTTGGGTTTTTGTCTGCTTGGGATACAAAAGGACCTGCATCAACCACAAAGAGGTTTTTGCAGTCATGCGCCTGACAGTTGCTGTTCAAAGCTGAGGTGGCCGGATTGTTCCCCATCCTAGTGGTTCCTACCTCATGGATAATCCTACCAGGACCTGCCAAACCGTATTTGGATTCAGGTCCGGGCTTATTTCCTAACAAGACTGCACCTGCATTGGTGAGAATTTCCTCAAAAGTATCCTGCATGTGTTTGGCCTGCTTTACTTCCTGGTCAGTCCAATTGTAGGTAAATTTGAGTACAGGAATACCGAATTTATCCACCACATTGGGATCTATTTCACAATAATTGCTGTATTGGGGGATACTTTCTCCTCTACCTGACATGCCCAAAGTGGAACCATAATAACGTCGTATATCCTTTTTAAGACCCTCGCCATAGCCACCGTTTGGACTAGGATTACCGAATTCATCTTTGAGATGTTTTCTCATGGTATCCATGGCAAAACCTATCCCATAGGATGGCATGGACATGCCGCCCCAATACTCAATATGATATCCTCTGGCAAAATCAAGTTTCTTGTTGTCCAACCACCAAGGGGTATATACATGCATACCGCCAACACCATCTTCATTGTATCTTTCTCTGTCAATCAAATCTGGCATAATGGCCATCCTATCTGCACCAGTAGAATCATGTAAATATCTACCTACCATGCCACTGCTGTTACCAACACCACTTGGATGGGTTTTGGATTTGGAGTTCATCATGATCCTTGCCGATTCACAAGCAGATGCTCCTAAAACCACTACTCTAGACCTGAGTTTATATTCCTTCATATCCAGCTTGTTGATATAGGAAACACCGGTTGCTTTGCCCGAATCATCCGTAGTGACTGCCCTGACCATGGCATTTGTATAAAGTTCTACTTTGCCTTTGGCCATGGCTGGTTTGACCAGTACAGTTCCTGAAGAAAAATCCGCATAAGCCTGACAGGCACGATTGCATTGGTTGCAGAAAAAACATACCCCTCTTTCATTGTTGACCGGACGGGTCAGCATAGAAAGGCGGGAAGGGATAACTGGGATATTGGCTTTTTTAGCTCCTTTGGAGACAAACATTTCATGAAGCCTGGGCTTTGGGGGAGGTAAGAAAAATCCATCAGGTTCGTTGTAAATACCTTCTTTGGTACCAAAAACCCCAATTAACTTATCAACTTTATCATAATACGGCTTGACATCATCATAGGCTATTGGCCAGTCATCGCCAAGACCGTCAATACTACTTCTTTTGAAATCATTAGGGCCAAACCTGAGGGAAATCCTCCCCCAATGATTGGTACGGCCACCCAACATTCTGGATCTAAACCAATCGAAAGTGGTCCCAGTTGACCTTGTGTAGGGTTCTCCGGCAATGTCCCATCCTCCAATGGCTTGATCAAAATCACCAAAAGGTCGGGTGGGTGTACCGCTGCCTCTTCTTGGGGATTCCCATGGAGGCCTCAATTGGGTCCTGTCCTCCTCTTTGGCTGGGTCAAAATCTCCTCCAGCTTCCAATACCGCCACTGAAAGACCTGCCTCTGAGAGGATCTTAGACGCCATGCCGCCACCGGCGCCGGAACCCACTATGATGACATCGTAAGCCTCTCCGGATGATTTGATCTCGAAACTCATGTTTTTTAAAATTTTTAGGTTTGTATGACAAGTTAAATAAAAAAATATAAAAGTTCCAAATTAGAAACTCTTACAATTAAATAGGAGTGTTCACGATTGCTTTTTAGTAGTAAGCTTCCATTATTTAATTTCATGCATCAGCTTTTATCATCAGTACTTTTTAGCAACCCCAGTCCTGAACTGAAAAAAATAATTCCTAAAATAAAAAGGACAAGGGTGGTTTTCCAATCACTGTTTTCACTGTTGATAAAAAGGTAGGCACTATAGATCAGTCCAACAATGCCCGCTACGGTCAGAAGTGGACCGAAAATTCGTTTGAGATTCATAAGTAGTTTTTTTGTTTGAAGTGATATAGGTCAAAAATATTGCCAGCTATTAAAGTTAGAAAGGACCACTAAAAAATCAAAGTAGGGCATGAGTATCTTAAAGGTAAAAATCCAATTGACCCCTTTTTCCTCCAAACCCTTTTTTAGCTTTTTGTCCCCTGTCAAAAGTGGTGCTCCCAACGCCAAACTTAGTGCTATAAATGGAATGTCGAATTCATCTACATTTTTGGTCAATTCGGATGCTTCTCCCCAAGATGTCAGCGGAATTGATTCTAAATCTATTAGGTTTATTTTATTCATAATTGTCCTTTTCAAAAAATTGAGTTCAATGTCAGACAATCCAGATAGCGCAGATAATTTTTGATGATGTTCTTCAAGTTCATCAGATAAAGATGTTGGCGAATAGAAATCAAAAGTATTGCTAGAATTCAATAAAAGATCACTGATAGTTCCCCTTGGACTCAGGATTCCGCTGAATACAAAATTGGTATCAACAACGACAATCACTTGATGAACCTGCTTTTGTTTTTTTCACACGAAGAGGATTTCGCTTCCTTGGCAAGTTCATCGATTTGTTCTTGTGTCGCTTTACTTTTGGAAGCAATCTCCCGGAATTTTACATAATCCAATATTCGCTGCAATCCCGTGAGATCGGTATTTGCATCAACCCGAATTAAAATTTCGTCCTTAGTTCTTGTTATCTCCATATCCAAATTTAACCATTTCCTTGAATTTTTACATACACATAGGATTTTCGCGAACCTACATTTCGTTTTGGTTCAGTGAGGTAGCAATAAAAATTGAATGTTTATGTAGAAAACCCCAAAAACTCCAACAACCCCCCAATCTCCAGAAACTCCCGCTCCTTCTCACCCTCTTTCCAAAAGATCCGTAAAGGATTTTCCGTAATGCGGATATGGACTTCAAGAAGTTTTTCGGCTAGTATGTTTTTTTGAAGTGCAGATTGAATCCATTGAACAATAGCCTCAGGACCTTCGATGTGGATTGCAAATTCATCAACTTTGGGCTGTACTTTTCCGGTTTTGGAATTGAAGGAAAGGCGATCAGAGGGAAGTAGAAGATTGATCTGACCATTGAGTATCAGGTCTTCAGGAAGGCCTGTAACCAAGGGCTGCCCACATTGCATCAACCAAAATACATCAGCTGTTTCTATGGCGATGTCAAGGTCATGGGTTACCACCAAAACGGCTTTTTTGGATTCCTTGGTAATCTGCCGCAGAAGGTGCATGATTTCAAAACGGTTGACCAGATCCAAGTGGGCAGTGGGTTCATCCAAAATGAGGATTTCCCCATCCTGGGCCAAAGCCCTTGCAATCATCGTTTTCTGTAACTGACCGTCACTACATTCACTCAAAGGTTGGTTGCGGATATAGCCGATATGGGTCTGGGAGATTGCTTGTTCAACCTTGTTTTGGTCTTCATTGGATAATCTACCCAACCATCCTGTATGGGGAATTCGGCCTAAGGCCACCAACTGTCCTACTGTCAGATTTCCTGTAGTGATTTTCTCAGTCAGGACAACTGCTATTTTTTTGGCCAGCGCTTTTTGGGAATAGTATGTTAAAGGCTTTCCCTCTAAAAAAATCTCACCACTCAGTGGGGGCACTTGTCCCATTATCGTCTTGACCAAAGTGGATTTCCCCACCCCATTTGGTCCCAAAAGGCAGGTTAGTTTTCCTTTTTCAAGGTTGAAATATAAGTCCTCACTGATCCTGTTTATTTTACTTCCATTCCTGTACCCTAAACTTAGGCTACTTCCTAATAAAATGTTCTTTGGATTGTGATTTGGATCTTTGGGCATAGGATGGTTAAATGTTGGATAAACTTACTTATTTTCTTTTTTTTGAAGGGGCTAATTTCCTCGTCCCAAGATGTCTCCTGCCGTCGACATGACAAGGTGAAGCTATTTTTATTTTTTGACATCTCCTATTATGGAACTTTGTTCATTACACTTAATTTAGGTCCTTTATCTTGTGTTCGTTGTCTCATCCAATCAGCTTACTGCATCTTGTATCCTCCAAAAGAGATTGCCACGTCGCACGAAGGGCTAATTTTAATTATAAAGGTGAGCTGAAGTGCTCCTCGCAATGACGGCTTCGTCTCAAATCTCATCCACGAATTCAAAATCATCTCTCTTACCAACCTTCCGGTAAGAGAGGTTCAAATCTGACATTTCACCCTTCAGTTTCGACAACCCTAGTCTAACGTCTAACGTCTCACGTCTTACGTCTCTTTTCAAAATTCCTTAGAAAAATTTCTCCTCAAGATCAACCATATCACCATTGGGGCACCAACAAGGGAAGTCACCGCATTGATGGGAAGGGTTTGCGCACTTCCGGGTAGCTGACTGATGGCATCACAGACCAATAATACGATGGCACCTATTAAGGCAGAGGCAGGGAATAGCACTCTATGGTCGCCTGTTCGGAAAACCAATCTTGCCATGTGTGGCACTGCAATACCAATAAAGGCAATCGGTCCGCAAAAGGCCGTGGCAGACCCGGCAAGGATTCCTGTGCTGATGATCATGGTCCAGCGCAATTTATTGATATTGACACCCATGCTTTCAGCATAGGCTTCTCCAAGCAACATGGCATTGTAAGACTTGAGCATCAGCATCATGGGTATAATTCCTATCATGGATGCAATCAAGAAACCGATAAGTTGATTGGTTTGGGTGCTGCCCAAACTGCCCATGGACCATACTGTAAACAACTTCAATTGCTCGGCATTGGAGAAAAATGCCAAGACAGAGATCAAAGCAGATACGGTAGAACCAAACATCAAGCCCACAATCAACAAAGTCATACTGTCCTTCACCTTCCATGCGGTCAGGCTCATTAGCAATAAAACCAAAACCGCTCCTGCACTTGCAGAAATAATGATCGCCCATAGGCCAAGCCCCCCAGAATATACTGACGAGCCAAAAGCCGAACCTGCCATAATCAACAGCGCCACACCCAATCCGGCACCTGAACTGATTCCCAATACAAAAGGACCGGCTAAGGGATTTCTAAAAAAGGTCTGCATCTGAAGTCCACTGATGGATAAAGTGATTCCCGCCAAAATCGCAGTAAATGCTTTTGGGAGCCGATATCCTATGACGATGGTTTCCCAAGAGCTTTTGGAAAAATCTTGTCCGAAGAATCTACCAATTACCTCC
>NZ_JBGSXS010000053.1:0-2596 GCF_041751335.1 Aquiflexum sp. | reverse complement strand
CATGCGTTGTCCCTACGTGCGTTGTCCCTGATGACGTTTCCCCGTTTATAATCAATATGCAATGCACATGATTGGGCATGACGACAAATTCACGCAATTCAACATTTTTTGCATGATTTTTTATTTCGTACCACAATAAATCTGCAATTACGCCCTGATTGGATAATTTCATTTTATCATTTTCAATTTCACCAAAAAAATGAATCTTGTTTTTGGTGCAAATGGTAATAAAATACGCGCCGTTCCAACCATAATCCCAATTTTGTAATCTGGTTGATTCATTCCGATACTTACCTCTGAATTTTTCAGACATCAGGTAATAGATTTATAAAAATTATATAATCTATTAAGTAAGTGCTTATTACTATTTTAAGAATTAGCCTGAAAAATAAAAAATGATTTTAGTTTTTTTACGCAATCTTCAACTTCAACTCCCCTTTCCGCTTAATAATTTTCAACTCAAAATGCTGATTGATAAAAAATTTGCAGTGGTTTTCGGCCCATTCTGCCCTGCTTTCGGTATCATAGAGTAAAGTCATTCGGAGCATGGTTTTGACATATTGCTCATGATAGCCCAATTCATGTATCCATGCGATCAACTGTGCGGACCAGTCTTCCTGAAATTTTTCGAAATGGGTTCTTCCATCAAAAAGTAATTCCAATTGATTGTCCCTGTTTTTAAATCGGTAGATGCCACATAGCTGCCTGTAAATCATCCTAAGCCTGTCTTTTGGATATTCGTAAGTATCCAAGATGGTGGCAAAAGTCTCATCCATCAACATCAACGGATTGTACAATTGGGTGTAGGATTTTTTCAGTTCAAAAACCATGGTGTCCAACAGGCTTTCTTCCAACACTGATTGGGCCTGACGGAGAATGTAATTTTTGTCTAAGGGGAATAATTTCTGAATCATCTGACTTTCAAATCTTTCGCAAATTAGGATTTTGCTTTCAATTATTAAAGATTTTGTTTTGAAAAAACAGTTTCTATGGCACTTTGGATCAGATCATTTTCAAAACCCCTCCCCATCAGGTATTGGTGGGTCTTGTACCTTTTTTTGAAATCATCAGATTCTTTTATCATGCTGGCTTTTTTTTCAACCAAAAGGAGAAGGGTTTCCCAATATTCTTCTTCGTCGATTTCCTTCATTCCTGATTTGATACAGTTGGGACTGATATGGCGCAACTTCAGCTCCTGAAGGATTTTATTTCTGCCCCATTTTTTGATCCTGAATTTCCCGCTAACAAATGCCTGGGCAAACCTTTCTTCATTCAGATAACCTTCACTGATCAAAAAAGCAATCAACTCCTCAGCTTCCTCACCATAGATTCCCCGTTCATGCAGTTTGTTCCTTACCTCTTGTTGATATCGTTCTTGATAGGCACAATAAGAAGCGATCCGAACCTTTGCTTCGGCCAAGGACCAATATTTTTTGGGTTGATCGCGGTTATATTCTTTTCGTGGGTAGGACATTTTGTGTAATTTTAACCCAAAGTAACTTTAACTGTTATTTTTTTCAAATTTTAAACTCAAACCATCATACACCATGCGCAAAAAAATTGTAGCCGGAAACTGGAAAATGAACCTCAATTTCGAAGAAGGCCAAAAGCTGACTTCAGAAATCGTCAATATGCTAAAGGATGAAAACATCAAAGATGTGGTCACTGTACTCAATCCTCCGTTTGTTCACCTTTATTCCGTCAAGAAATTGATCGGGGATACCCCAAACCTTTTCCTTGGTTCCCAAAATTGTTCTGACAAAGCTTCAGGAGCTTTTACCGGAGAAACCTCCGCTTCCATGTTGGCATCTTTTGGAGCTTCCTATGTGATTATAGGACATAGTGAAAGAAGGGAATACTTTAAAGAGTCCAATGAACTGTTGACTGAAAAAACCAAGCAGGCATTGGCAAATGGCCTGACACCGATATTTTGTTGCGGTGAACCATTGGAAATCCGTGAGGCAGAAACACATGAAGATTATGTCAAACAGCAATTGACAGAAAGTCTTTTTGGGTTTACTCCTGAAGAAATGTCAAAGATCGTCATTGCCTACGAACCAATTTGGGCAATAGGAACAGGCAGGACAGCTTCCTCAGATCAGGCACAGGAAATGCATGCGGCATTGAGAGGACATTTCGCAGGTAAATACGGAAAGGATTTGGCCGACAATATCTCCATTCTATATGGTGGAAGTGCCAATCCCGGAAATGCCAAAGAACTATTCTCCAAGCTTGATGTGGATGGTGGATTGATAGGTGGAGCCTCCTTGAAATCAAGGGATTTTGTGGAGATTGTGAAGTCGTTTTAAATGCTCGATGTCAGATGACCGATGACCGATGTAAGGCCCCGTCATTCTGAATGAGCTTTTTGAAAGTTAAGAATATAAAGCTAAGCCTACAGCGAAGTGAAGAATCTGGAGAGGAAAAATTGAAGCTGAGATAATAATCGAGCCTTCAAACTAGTCTAAACTGACATCATTCCACCTTTGAATATCGAACTCCGAATGATGAATAATGAAGTAAATGCCCATGCAATACCTGGAATTCAAGTTTTCCTGTAAGGAACCATTCCGTGAAATACTCATAGCCGAACTCT
>NZ_JBGSXS010000052.1:0-47797 GCF_041751335.1 Aquiflexum sp. | reverse complement strand
CTAAATGGGATGGCACCTCACCATCTTCATCAAGATGTTCCTTCTTTACTTTATCCTCTTTTTTCAGTTCCTCCTTTGTGGAGCCCTCCTTTATGCTTGCCTTATCTTTACCCGGATCAGAAGGGTTTGATTTTCCTTGTTGGGACGGTGTATTCTTGTCTTCTGTCATCATATTGGTTTTTTGTTAAAGATCATTTACAGTTTTAATCTGTTAAAATTATTAAAGTTGGGAGGTATAGTAATTATAAAAAATTAAACTTTTTTTGAATAATTTTTCTATTGGTATTAGCTGATGCCACCAAGGCATAGACCAAAATCCTTCCTCAAAAAACAGAAAAACAGCCGTTGATTTTTTGAATTTCCATTGAATAAATATCCTAACCAAAACACAATCCCCCTAAATTCCTCACTCACTCCTCAACGAATCCGCAGGATTAGTCAAAGCGGCTTTTAAAGACTGGAATCCTACGGTTAAGAGTGCCAAGGCCAACAATCCCAAACCAGAAAGTAAAAATGTAATCCCACTGATGTCCACATGAAACGCAAATCCTGAAAGGTATTCTTTCGCCAAATACCAAGCAATTGGGCTGCCAATCAGGATACTGATCAATACCAACTTGGTGAAATCCCCACAAAGCATAAGTACCAAATTAAGAGAAGTCGCTCCCATTACTTTACGGATACCAAGTTCTTTTATTCTTCGAGCTGCGGTGAATGTTGCCAAACCAAACAGCCCCAAGCATGATATCAGAATTGAAATTACCATAAAACTCATAGAAAGTTTACCCAACACTAAATCTGATCTATATTGTTGCTCAAATTGTTCGTCCAAAAAGGTGAACTCAAAAGGATAATCGGGACTATGTGCCTTGAAAACTTTTTCAATCCCGGCCAATGATTCAGACATGGATGCAGATTGATTTATTTTTACAAAATAATGTGCCCCGAGATTCTCCGAATAAAGGAATACCAAAGGCTCTATGCCTAACTTAAGGTTATCGTTGTGAAAGTCTTTAGTCACTCCGACAATCCTACCCTTATTACCCCAAACACCCAATTCTGATCCGATCACCTCATGCTCTGGAATTCCCATGATTTCCATCGCTCTGCGATTGATGATGTAGCTGAGGGAGTCCTGGTTTACTCCCACAAAATTCCGTCCTTGGAGCATTTCTATTCCCATGGTCGGAATAAAACCCTCATCGGCCCGGAACAGCTTGAAATGGATGGAAGCATCATTGGGTTTACCTGTCCAATCGATTTCGGTAGTGGTAATCGGGATGACAAAAATATCATTTCCACCAAAACCAATATTTTCCACGTTGGACAATTGGAGCATGGCGTTTTTGAAAGGAGCAGTATTGGCAATCAGATCCTTATTCTGATTTATGACCAAAACCTGACTCTTGTCAAATCCCAAGTCTTTGTTACTGATATACTTGATTTGTTGGTAAATGATGATACTTCCCACCACCAAAACCAACGCCGATGCAAATTGGATTACAACCAATGTTTTTCTCAATCCACTTCCAGTCAGCAGACTTCTTGCATTTCCGCGAAAAATGGAAATGGGCTTAAAAGAAGAAAGGAATATGGCAGGATAAATCCCGGCCAATAAGCCGCAAACCAAGGTAATCGCAACCGCCCCTCCCAAAAACAAAGGATCAAAAATATCCAGTTGGATGGATTTGGAAGTAATGGTATTGAAGAAAGGAAGTAAAGTATGGACCAGAGACCTGGCCAATAACAATCCTAAAAATGCGATGATCAGCGACTCCAGCATAAAGTGGACCACCAAACCTAGCCTGTTCGCTCCTATGATTTTTCTGACACTGACTTCCTTACTCCTGCTAGCAGCACTTGCCGTAGCCAGGTTCATAAAATTGATGCAGGCCATCAGCAGGATAATGGATGCCACAATGGAGAACAAAATGACCTGTTCGATTCTTCCGCCGACATTTTTGCCACCTTCAAACCTGCCGTTGAGGTACAATTTGCTGAAGCCATACAGAAACGGACTTGTGGTGCATTCAGTGCAATTGCTTTTGATAAGCGTTTCCAGTTTTTGATTTACGGCAGGCAAAGAAGCCTTTGGATCCAAAGTCAAAAAGGTTTTTGTCCCTCCTGTCTGCCATCCCTGCATCCATGGGTTTTCTTGGTAGTGGACTTCAAACGGTGCCACAAACTCAACCTGAATACTTGAATTTGTTGGAATATCGGCAAAAACTGCAGAGACCATAAATTCCTGTGTCTGTTCCACCTGAACGGTTTTACCGATCGGGTCTGTGTCTTTAAATAATTTTTCAGCAAGTTTTTGGGATAAGGCGATGGAATTGTTATCCGGCAAAGGATTGGACGGATCTCCATGGACCAAAGGAAAATGAAAGATTGTAAAAAATTCATTGTCTGAATAAATCCCTTCTTCTTGAAAAGAAACTTCTTCATGTTGAACCAATAGGGTGGAGGACATATTGGTTTGGGTAATATTGCTGACCTCTGGAATTACAGCGCGAACTGCTTCCTTCAATTTCGCAGGAGTGGCTCCATAGGTGTGGATCTGCCCATCCGGAAAAGTATGGTTGATCATTACCTGATACAGGTCCTTGTCATTAGTATGGAATTTATCAAAACCATATTCATCTAAGACCCACAAAAAGATAAATATAGCTGAAGTCAGGCCAATGGTAAGGCTGAGAATATTGACTACAGCATTTGTTTTGTGACGGAGGAGGTTTCGAAAAGCTGTCCTTAGTGCATGGAAGACCATCATGGGAGAATATTAGTTTGACTTATAAATCCAAGTGTAATGCCAAAGATAAACTTCCTTTAAGCCCTGATTTCGGAACTTCCTTCAAAAAAACGTTCTCCTTCGAACAATCATTGTTCGCAGATGGGATGGTGGCAAAAAAATCCTCCCCATTTTTATAGGGAGGATTGATTATTTACAAGCGATTTTACTCACTCTGGTAGCATGTCTGCCACCTTCAAATTCCGTAGTAAGGAAAATCATCGTCATTTTTTCTGCTAAATCAAAAGGTATAAACCTAGCTGGCAATGCCAATACATTCGCATCATTGTGTTGTCTTGCCAAGGAAGCCAAATCTTCTGTCCAACAAAGTGCTGCCCGGATCTCTTGATGCTTGTTGGCAGTGATGGCGACACCGTTGCCACTTCCACAAATAAGGATCCCTTGTTTGAACTCCCCTTTTTCTATTGCGTCACACAGAGGATGTACAAAATCAGGGTAGTCGGCTGAATCACCGGAATAAGGACCAAAATCTTTGACTTCATATCCCTCAGTTTCCAATACTTTGATCATTTCGGTTTTATAATGAAAACCGGCATGATCTCCTCCTATGGCTATTTTTTTACTCATCATCCTTATATTTGAGGTCGTCTTCCAATGCTTTTTCAGCTCTTTTCTTCTCAAGCCTCTTAGCAATCTGAATACCTGCTTCATAAAGTACTAAAATCGGCATGGCAATCAAAATCTGACTGATCACATCAGGTGGAGTAATTACTGCTGCCAAGATTAAAATCACGACTATGGAGTGCCTTCGATATGCTTTGAGCATAGCTGCTGTTACCAATCCTGACATAGATAGAAAATAAATCACTACCGGCAATTGAAACATTATCGCAGAGGCCAAGACCAACATGGAAAGGGTACTTACATAGGAGGTGATATCAAATTCATTCAGAATACTTGGGTCCAACTGATAGTTGGATAGGAAATTAATGGACAGCGGTGCAAGGATATAATACCCGAATAAGGTGCCTGCAAAAAACAATAAGCTGACAAAGAAAACTGCACCTCTTGCTGCCATTCTTTCTTTGGAATACAAACCTGGGGCAATGAATTTCCAAACTTCCCAAAATAAATAAGGAAATGACGCTATCAGACCTACCACCACACTGGAAGTAATATGCATCGAAAACTGTCCAGTCATCTGCCTACTCTGTATCGTAAAAGGAAGCTGTTCTATACAGAGCGCCGGCAAAGACAGAAAATCAGAAACCTGACAAAGTACCCTATATGTAAAAAAATCAATTCTGGAGGGACCAAGAATGATTTTGCCAAATACAATACCTTTAGCTAGAAAAGCTGCTACCGTAAAAATCATTACAGCTGAAACAGACCTTAATAAATGCCAACGCAATTGTTCTAAATGGTCCAAAAAGGACATGCCTTCTTCTTCCTCTTCTTCTTTATACTGATCTAAGGCCACGTCTTTTTTTGAAATTAATATAATGGGAATTTAACCATCCACTCATTTACCTCAGCCTTGATCTGAGCCAATGAAGCCTCTTTATCGTGATGGGTGAGCGATTTATCTATCAATTGGACAATTCTTTTCATGTCCTCCTCTTTCAGACCGCGGGTAGTAACCGCAGCTGTTCCAACTCTCATTCCCGAAGTGACAAATGGCGAACGGGTATCAAAAGGGACCATATTTTTATTGATGGTAATATCTACTTTTCCAAGTGTTTCTTCTGCTATTTTACCCGTCAGGTCTTTATTTCTAAGGTCTATAAGCATCATGTGATTGTCGGTTCCTCCTGAAATGATCTTGTAACCTAAACTTACGAAAGTTTCGGCCATTACAGATGCATTCTTTTTCACTTGAATCACATAATTCATATAATCATTAGAAAGTGCTTCTTGAAAAGCAATTGCCTTGGCTGCGATAATGTGCTCCAATGGACCGCCCTGCGTTCCGGGGAATACGCCTGAATCCAAGAGAGAAGACATTTTTCTCAATTCACCTTTTGGGGTTTTCAGACCAAAGGGATTATCAAAATCTTCCCGCATCAAAATCAGACCTCCTCTTGGACCTCTCAATGTTTTGTGGGTGGTAGTGGTCACAATATGACAAAAATCCAATGGGTCATTCAATAGACCTCTTGCGATCAATCCTGATGGATGAGAAATATCCGCCAATAGAATCGCCCCAACCTGATCTGCTATATCTCTTAACCTTTCATAATCCCAATCACGGCTATAAGCAGAAGCGCCACAAATCAACAGCTTTGGTTTTACTTCAAGTGCTTTTTCCTCCACCTTGTCATAATCGATGACTCCGGTTTCTTGTTCCACTCCATAGAAATGGGGCTTGTACAATTTTCCAGAAAAATTTACTGGAGATCCATGAGTCAAATGGCCTCCATGAGAAAGATCAAAACCCAAAATAGGATCGCCGGCATTCAAGACCGCCAAGAAAACTGCTGCATTGGCTTGAGCACCTGAATGCGGCTGAACATTTGCCCAAGTAGCTCCAAAAAGCTGTTTAGCTCTGTCTATTGCTAACTGCTCAATCTCATCCACCACCTCACAACCGCCATAATAACGTTTGCCAGGGAGCCCTTCTGCATATTTATTGGTCAATACACTTCCTGCTGCCTCCATTACCTGTTTGCTGGTAAAGTTCTCGGATGCAATCAATTCAATTCCTGTTTTTTGACGGTTTTCTTCTTTTCCAATAAGGTCAAAAATGGTCTGATCTCTTTTCATGGGGTGTATTTTAATAAGTGGCCCAAAATTAGTTTTAATCGATGGATTATCCAATTGTATAAAGACAAAAAGGGGGCAAATAAAACCCCCTCCTTGAATAAAATTTAAACTTGATTTCTCTTATAAATAGAGTTTTCGGAATCCAGAAAAGGGCATAAAAATATCCCTATTAAGTTATTCTATCGATTTAAAATGGAACTCTCACATTCAATGCCACATTTCTGCCCATCTGATTAACCCCAAATGGCCTGAATAGCGATAAATGATCCAAATAGGTTTTATTCAGGATATTTGTTCCACTTACATATACATCCAATAAAGTGTTTCCCACCTTTAGATTTCCGCCTATGTTCATCCCCAACAAGAAATATCCTGGCGTGGCCTCTTCCAATGGTGCTGCTTTATCTTGATTGAAAATCAATGACCCAAGCACGCTCAGGTATGGTTTTTGGATAATTCCGATATCCTTGGATCTGAAATCGACTGATTGATTCCACCTATAAGCAGGAATATAGGGTAAATATGTCCAATCTTCTGTTCTTTGCCCAATCACCATGGAATAGGAGGTAGAAGCCTGGAACCATTTTGCCGCTGAAGGATGGAAATCAAACTCTAATTCCCCACCATAAAGTCTTGCATCAGATTGTTCAAAAGACCAAATATCAAGATCTTCCTGCATCTCACCTGTTGGAGCAAAGAAAATATAATTATTGATGTCATTATAAAACACCTCTCCCGATATCGAGAAATTATTGGTTCTATACCTGATTCCAAAATCGGTTTGAATATTTTGTTCCCGCTGAAATTCAGCATTACCTTTTTCAAATCTTCTGGTTCCTGGGTGAACACCATTGGAAAAAAGCTCCGCAAGATCTGGGGCTCTGAAACCTTGGGCTATGTTCAACCTGAATCTCCAATGAGAATTAGGCCTGAAAGTCGCACCGCCTGAGGTGGTTACACCATCAAAAGTTCTTTCCAGCTGCCTGTTTTCAGGCTCTCCGGGAAGTATAAATCCAAAATCAACAAAATGAGGTGAGCTTGCATCCACATTTACTTTTCGGTAATCATACCTTACTCCTCCTTGAACTACCCAATTGTCTTTATTGTAATTCAATAGACCATAGATGGAACGATCGTCCTTTTTGGCATCAGGGATCAAAAACTCCAAAGCATCATCATAATTGATAGTTTGAAGATAAAAACCCTGTACGCCAAAAATAGCCTCAAGACTTGGATTCAATGATTTAAAATATTTCACATCATACATGATGTTACTTTGGTTCAAACCCAGATCTACAAATTCCTCACCGGTTTCAATTTCTTCCCGAAGATTTTTATGAAGTCCAAAAGTGGCTTTTAGCTTGTCTTCCCCAAGAAAAACATTTGTTTCAGAAGAGAGAAAGTGGTCTGTGACATTTTGGAAAGGTACCTGGGATGACCTATCACCTCTGTAAGTTGCCAACCCCTCAATATCGGTTTCATCGAGAATGCCAAGCTTTTGTTTAAGGTAGGTATATCTTAATCTGGTATCGCCCCATTTCTTCTGAAGACCCACACCACCTTTAAAGTTTTGTGTATTGAATCGGGTGTTTCCCATGGTTCTTCCGTCACCATCCTTGTAATCAGCATGTGATTCTCCCGCTCCATTGATCGACCAAACAAACCCATTTTCAGATGCTCCCTTTATACCCAACTCTGATCTCAATCCAAGATTATTACTGTATCCCCTAAGATTCAAATATCCTTCGACCTCTCCTTTGATGGCATCTTTTTCTTCTATAAGGTTGACTACACCTGCCATGGCCCCAGAGCCATAAATTAGGGATGCCGGACCTTTTATCAGTTCCACATTTCCAATTCCGGTTTCAGTGAGTCCCAATCCATGGTCTGCTCCCCACTGCTGATTTTCAAATCGTCCTCCTTGATAGACCGACAAAACCCTACTAAAAGAAAGACCTCTGATCACAGGCTTACTGATACCCGGGCCTAGTGAGATTTCATTGACTCCGGGAGTCCTTGTCAAAGCAGTCATTAAACTTGGTGAAGGCATTTTTAAAATATCAACCAAATCAACCTTTTCAATGCTGATCGGAGAACTCTCTTTACTCATCACATAAGCTCCTGAAACCACAACTTCATCGATATTGGTAAAAGCTTCTTCAAGCTGTATTACCAATGTCCGGGAAGAAGAGCCTGCCTTCATGGATTGAATGATGGTCGAATAACCAACAAAAGAAAATTTAAGTGTAATATTTCTATCGGGCAGCTCAGAGATTTTAAAATTGCCATCCAAGTCAGTAACTACCCCCCTATTCAATTCGGCAATAAAAACCGAAACCCCAGGCAAAGGAATATTGGTCGATTTATCCACTACCCTGCCATTAATTGATATATCCTGTGCTGCCAATAACCCTAAATAAAAAAGGGTTAAAGCAAGCGTAAGTATTGTACGCATCGCTGAAATTATAATTGAAATTGTTGAAACTGAAAATATCCCAATCTTAGTGGATCAGGGAAAAGTGATTTATCAGGCAAAGACCGGCGGTCCGCGATGGTCAAATCCGATTAGGATTGTTGTAAAAAATTCATGCGAAATAAATCCTGAAATGAAATTCTGATTGATGGCTTCATTCGCTGGGATTTCCAAATCAAAGTGGTAAACAAAATAATCTGCGTGAGCAATAAGATCCAAAATGATCAATTCCATCTCAGTATGCCCATGGTCGGGAAGTTCCTCTTGCTCTTCCGTCAAAATAGGATGAGCATGAGTAATTATCTTTCCATTTTCCAATTCATGGGTATGAAAAAATAATACGCCATTAGTCAAGATACTTAGCATCAATGCCAAGCTCAAGTGACTGAAAAGGGGCAATATTTTTCTTAATTGGTACAAGGATTCCTACAATTATCTCAAAGACAACACGAAGATAATAAACATTGTTAAGTTAGACTCCCCTTTTTTATTTTTATTTGGAATCAAAAATATATTTTAGCTCTGTCTAAAAATTAAATGATCATAAATTATTCCTAATTTTAAGTATGATAAATTATGATTTTAAGCCCCAAAGCTATTTTGATGGGCAATTGCCAAATGCATTGTTGGTTAAATTGATTTATCCTGAAAGTCAATGGGGTGAAGAAATCTGTATCTACGCAAATGTGATGGATGGCTTAATCTATTACGAAGCTGTGGATTTCTATGGTAACGATCTGAAATTAAATCCTGAAAAAACCAAAGAATCGCTTTCCCTTCAAGAGCTTATCATGATGATTGAAACCTTGGAGCCCGAGCAGGAATTTTCTCAGGGAAATATCGCATTTACGCTTTCAGGAATCCCACAAGCTGAGAGCCTATTTTATCCTGAATTGAAAAAATACTTTTTGGACAAACGTAAGTTTTATGGACTTTCCTAAAAATCCAAAATGGTTTCATAAGCTCTGGACAATACATGATGGGTTTTGAACCAATAGTCATATGTCTCAAAGGAAATGCAGTCGTTGATTTCCATGCCTTGAATCCTAAGTCTTTGAAGACTGTTGGCAGGTAGCCAACTTCTGAGATCATTGGCTTGGTCTATGGTGAGTTGGGAAAGTTGAACGATTTTTTTTCCTTCTACAATCAATGGTATTAATTTGGTCATAATGATATTGTTTATTTTACAAATGAAAGCTTATTCATCAAAGATTTGATTAATAATTAATTACCGTTCTGTTAATATTGGAAAACATACATACTCCATGACCAAGAAAGGACCCCCATATCCATTGCTTATTTCCCATGATCCCCAATAACTTCTTTTATGTTTAATATTTTTCTGATTGTTATATTCTTATGTCTGGGGATTGTTTTCCAACGTTTTCGGTTTTTACCGGACAATTTGGCCCATAATCTAAATAGGTACCTCATTTATGTAGTACTCCCAGCTCTTGCTTTATTGTATCTACCAAAAATAGAACTCGTCCCCGAATTGGCCCTTCCGGTCGCTTCGGCCTGGATAAGTTTTGGACTTTCTTGGTTGATATTCGGAATTTTGGGGAAAAAGCTAAAATGGGGAAATTCCATCACAGGATGTTTGGTGATTACCTCAGGTCTGGCTAATACTTCCTTTGTGGGTTTTCCAATTGTCCAGGCATTGTATGGGGATGAAGGTGTGAAGGTTGCACTCCTGATTGATCAGGCTGGATCTTTTATTATTGTCAGCAGTATTGCAGTAATTGTAGCATCTATCTATAGTGTGGAAAAAAAGAGGAAAAGGGATATCACCAAAAAGATTTTGACCTTTCCACCATTCCTTTTTTTTCTGATTGCCATTGCTATGAATATAAGTGGATTTGAAATTTCGGGGAATATGGAAACATTGCTCAGAATGATCGCAGCAACCCTAACACCTGTTGCGCTCACAGCAGTTGGATTACAGGTCAAAATCAGCCCTGATGCATATAAATCCAAATTTCTTTGGTTTGGGCTTGGCTACAAACTACTTTTTATCCCCTTGACCATTCTAATTCTGTTCAAATTTATTTTTAAGCTAGATGGATTGATGCTGCAGGTCTCGGTCATTGAAGCTGCAATGGCGCCCATGATTACAGGCTCTATCATCGCGATCACTCATCACCTAGAACCCAAGCTAGCTTCCTTAATGGTAGGAGTTGGAATTCCGTTATCATTTCTGACAATTGGTATCTGGTATTTTATCCTAGCTTAAAAAAACCCACGCTAGGTGGGTCTTCAATAATCAATTATTTATTTTAGTGGTATCAGGCTTGGAGGGTTTAGGTCGGCCCAAAACTCCTTTCAGTAAGTTTTTAGCTTCATCTACCGCCTTGTCTTTGGTCTCGGAAACTTTTTTCTCAGCCTCTCTTTTCAAACTATCCTGAATCATTTCCGCCTTGAGGGTAACTTCTCTTTTTAGACTGTCTTCTGTCGCCTTGAATTGTTGGGTAACCTGATCCTGCAAATTTTCTTTTTCGCTTGCCACCCTAGATTGCAGGGCATTGGTCAACAGGTTTTCTATACTATTTCCACCTGCCAGTCCGATTTTTGGACTGTTATAAGTACCGCCCAAATTGATCGCAATTGGAATAAGCGTAGATTCATTCATCTGAGCACCGGATATTGTAGCCAATAATGCATTGGCCTGCGACCCAAATTTACCGGCCGGAACCTGCATATTAATCAGATAATTAATACTGCCATCAAATCCGGTACTCCCCTGAATATTGGCCTGATAATCCCACAACTTGACATCAAATGGCCTTACAGCCATAAACCCATTGCTGATTTCAATGGGAATGTTCAAATTCTTGAATTGTAAGGTATTGGTGTCATTCAATTTGGTCAGGCTGGTAATTCCTTGAAGCAAAGTACTGTTTTGAAGAGCTGCCTCTGTTACCTTGAGTAAACCTTTACCATCCAAAGATGAAAGTAAGGGCATCATATCCTGTCCTAAGATTCCGGAGAAATTGATATTGGTGTTAAAATTACCGGTAAGATGCTGCGCTATAGGTGCAAAAGCCTTTACTGTATTGAATGCCTCAAATGCTTGAGGAATATTCAAGTTGGCAAGATTAAGACTAAAGTCAAATTTGGGTGCAGTAAGGTCTGTGGGATCATAGGTGCCGTTCATGATTACCTGTCCTCCCAATGTATTCATTGATGCATCCCTGAAACTCAACTTCCCATCTTTCAAAGCCATATTCCCTTTGACTTCTTTGAGAATCAAATTGTCATATAAAACCTCCGCAGCAGCTACTGACATATTGAAATCAATATTTGTTGGCAATTCAATTATGGTCAGAGCTTCACTTTCTGTACTTTCGGATCCAGACATCCATTCATTGACATTAAACTTACTGGAATTAAGGCTTAATTGACCTTTCAAGACTTCCTCGTCTTTAAGAATATAATTTATGTAGTTGGATAAGAAACCGGTGGCCTGCAAAGGACTTCCCCCAACTCTCGCATCAAATTGGGTCAGATTAATCCTATCTGGAGAAAAATCAGCATCAGATCTATTTATCCTGATTCCCTGCGGAAGATCCAATGAGGTAAAATAAAAATCAGAAATAGAAGCTTTTCCCCTTGTATCAAGTCGGTTGTACCTGCCTTCTTCTACATCTTTATAGGAACCTTTCGTCTGCAGGTCAGCGAAGATCTTTCCTTCCATTATGATATTTTCCATTGGGAATATGGCCAGCATTTTCCCTAAGTCCACAGTACCATTTAAAGCACCATCCCAATTCAATAGTGAAAAATCATTGATCCTTAGCCTACCATTGATGGCTTCATCCTCGAGTTCAAATCCAAACTGACTCAAATCAACCAAAAAGTCGTTCATTTTGCCACTTGGATTAATGATGCTCGCATTGACATTCAGCTTTTCAATAGGAGCAGGATAGTCAGCACTTTGGACATATCCATTGGTCAGGGTCATTTTGGCATCAATACTTGGAATGATCTGGGCTACTGAATCATATTTACCTTTTGCCTGTGCGTTGACATCAAATATTCCCTTTAATGTCATACCCTCAATTGGGAAAATAGAAGTCATCTCTTCCAAATTAACTTTTCCTATCAACGCTCCATCCATTTCATAAGAAATTAGATCCGCCAAATAGAACCTTCCGGAAATGGGATTACTGCCAAAATCCAAACTAAAAGTTGGAATGTTTACTGAAGTATTGTCCAAGTTATTTGTCGTGTTCTTCACCTGCATATCCACGTTGACATTATTCACAGGTTTTGGCAAATCAGGATACTGGAACATCCCTTCAGAGACTTTCAATGAAATATCGAATGAAGGAAAACTGGTTTCATTATAAATTCCCTTAAAAACCCCATTAAAATCCATCGAACCTGAAGTTCTAAGATTTGAAAAATTATCAGAATAAATTCCGGGTACAAGGGAAAGAACACTTTTGAAAGTATTGTCTTTGCCGGCAAAAGCCAGGTCAAACCCTATGTCGTCAGCGGGCATGGCTATCAATCCACCAAAATCAAAAAGAAAATCATTCACAGCAAACTCTCCATCACCAAATTCAAATTTCATTTGATTCATATCTATGTTCATTAGGGTTTCCCCTTTAAACTGTTTGTTGCGGAGATAATTAGTCCCCTCATAGGTAATATCTGCTATCAAGGCTTCCATTTTGACCGGGAGTTCATAGACATCCATAGTGAAGTCCCCCTGTCCCACCATGTTGATTTTGCCCAAAGCCATAAAATACTGCAACTGTCGGTCATCATAAATCACATCAAAATCATTGACTTCAATCAAATCAATTCCAATCTGAAAATTACTCTCGGCAGGAGCTTCCTCTTCTGAAGGAAAAGTAATGTCATAATTGGCAGTTCCGTCTTCCAGAACTTTGACATATAAACTGCCCCCATCCAAATGTATCCCTGTCAATGAAGGGTTATCTCCAAAAAGAATGGACCTAAGATTGAAGTCCACTTGAAGCATATCCATATGAATAAGTGTATCATTTTGAAAAGGAGGGTTTCCGACCACACCAAATTCCTTGATAGTGGCAGATATATGTGGAAAACGCTTGAAAATACTCAGGCTGATATTGTTGAAGTCATAGTAAACCTGGGCATTGACAGATTCGGATATTTCCCTGTCAATTTTTTCGGCGATTTTATCTTTGAAAATAAACGGCAATGAAACAGCTACTGCTATCAATACCACAAAAACCGCTAAACTTATAATCAGTATCTTTTTCATTTCGTTTTTCTAAAATCAATCAATACAATAACGTATTCAATATAAATAGGATTTAGAACATGCATTATACACGCCAATATTCCTGAAGGAGTAAGTCAAATTCCAATTGGATATATCCATTTGAAGCAAGTATTTCTTTTCCAAAGATGTAATTATCTCCTTGGCTAAAATCATTAACCGCCCCGCCGGCTTCCATGACGATCAAAGCCCCCGCAGCAACATCGTATGGCTTGAGGTCATATTCAAAAAACCCGTCTGCCCGTCCACAGGCAACATAACATAAATCTATCGCAGCACTTCCCAGTCTCCTGACTCCATGACATTTCTTCATCAATTCTTTTAAGACATCTAAATAGACATCAATCTGAGAAAAGGCACTATAGGGAAAACCAGTGGCAATCAGACTTTCGCTGAGACTTTTTGCGCTGCTCACCATAATTGGCTTTCCATTACAAAAAGCACCGTGATCTTTCATGGCATAAAAACACTCATGAAAGTTGATTTCATAAACAACCCCGATTACAATTTCATCCAAATGTCTCAAAGCAATGCTAACTGAAAAAATAGGCAGCCCATGAATAAAATTGGTTGTGCCATCAAGTGGGTCAATGATCCATGTATAAGCCTTGCCGTTTGTCTGACCGGTACCTTCTTCAGTTATAAAGTCTGCTTCGGGGAGAATTTCTGAGAGTTTTTCCACAATCATCATCTCTGCCTGCTTGTCCACATAGGAAACTAGGTCATTTAGCCCTTTTTGTTCCACATTTTTGACATCAAAGAATTGTCTCTCTTTTCGGATAAAAGCTCCGGCTTCCTCAGCCACTACCTTGGTTTGGTTCAGTACCTTTAATAAATCAATCATTTACGAGATAGTTTTTACAGTTAGAATAATAATTTTAAAGTTTACTGACTTTAAAAGGAAGTCTTAGTGGGTAGTCTGACCATGCCTGAAATCCAATGACTACTTTTGGTAAATGTGCACTTTGAATATTGCAGAGATTACATCTGGATTCTGAGGCTTTTGTTTGGCCCTGTGAATGTACCTATTTCTTGATAAACATATCAGGAGACATTCTTCCCAACGCCGAAACAAAACGGTTGTTGACTCTTGAATGAAATATCTTGTTAATATTCTTATAATTAGAATTTTGTGAAAAATTTAAAAAAAAATATCAAACTCTTGACATAGTTGTTTTTTTTTTTTTACTTTTCTGAAACTATATCTTTAAATAAAACCAAATAATTATGAAAAAGTTCTTTAAATTAACTTTAATGACAATTATGTTGTCAGCAGGTGTTTCATTTTCAGGAGAGAGTTCTTGCAGGCACGATGATTCAATTGGCTGTATGATTTGCAGTTTTGCAAAAGTCGCTGGCAATCCTGGAGCTTGTATGGGTTCAGGTTCAGATTGCGGAAATCAAATTATCTGCGGTGGGGGTCCACAACAATGATTTTTTCATTAAAAATCAACTTGCAAAATTCAAATTGCAAGTTGATTTTGTTTCAAATTATATTTTAGGCATTGGATATGAAAACATTAAATATACCCTGTTTTTTCCTAGTAGTATTTCTAAATTCCTGTGAGTTTTCCGACAAGTCCCAAAACTTAGGCAAGCAATTTTTACCCAAAATCAAATCGGTGCAATTGCCTTTGGATGAAAAATCCACCTATGAATTTTTTATCTATCAGGTGGTAGGGGATTCATTGTTAGTACTGAATCAGGTAAATTATTCGGTGGACATCTACAGCTTATCGGAAGAAAAGCTAAAGAGAAGGATTCATGTGGAAAGAGAAGGACTTAATGGTCTCGAAAGGCTTAATACTTTCCATTATCACAATCAAGATTCCATATTCTTATTTCGTCAATTCCAATTGAACAATTCTCTTATCGTCGATATTAACGGAAATGTTATAGACAGAATCCAACATAATGAATTTAAAAGTGACATAGACGGCTTAATCAATCATGTAGGAACACCCCTTATGCCCACAATTTTAATTGAAGATGAGTTGCATTTTACTGTTTTTCAAATGACTGATGAAAGCATAGAAAATCATGATTTCACATACGAACATAGCCTTAACATAAAGTCAGGTGATTTCACTTCTTATCCATATATTAAAAAACCTAAGTCTTTTCATAATAACAGATGGGTGAATGAAACTTTCTCAAGAATAAAAATAGATAAAGAAGAATGGTATTTCTCTTGGAACCTATCTGATAGTGTTTATCATATCTTAGGAAAAGACGGTGTTTTAAACCAATCAAAACCAATAGCACTGAATGGAGTGATTGCAACAAATCCAGAACCGGTACCAAAAAATTCTTATAAGGAATATTGGCCGAAAATGATGGCTGAAAGCTATGTCTATGGTAAAATCTTGTTTGACAATGATAATAATGTCTTACATAGGATACGCTATCTTCCTATAATTCCATCTCCAACCTTCAACTTAAGTACAATCGACCCTTATTTAAACAAGAATTTCGAAATCCTAACACATACTCTTGATGGAGAATTTCTGGGTTCTACTGAGTTTAAATCCGGAACGTATGATCCAAGGGTTCTCTTTATGGGACCTGATGGCATCTATTTACCAAAAATTCACCCAAGTTATGAAGGGTTAAATGAAGACGAAATTGTATATGATGTATTCAACATTCAATAGAAAGACAGCAATACTTGCCTTTTTGGTGGTTCTAGCTTGTTCAGAAAAAGTAAATCACCATAATATAGAACTTGAAAAAGCAGTCAGTTCAGTATCTCAATTTGCAGTAATCGACCTTGACAGATGCAATTCATGTTTTTCAGAGAGTGGGGAAAAATTGAATTTCAGCATGAATGATTCTTCCAACTTGGTTATTATCCTTTCAAATTCTAAAAAAAAGGCCAACCTTTTCGGAAGTGAGAACGAACTTAATTTTCTTTGGGATAGTGCAAGATATTTTGAGAAATATGTTGAAAAAAGCAGTTTGTACATCCAAAACAAAACAGCCTCCGAATGAAATACAATAAGACCTCCAGTTGGATTTTATTCACACCATTCATGCTTATGTTTTTTGCCTCTTGTTCAGGTGAAATTAGTAGTGAATGGGAATTTAAAAATAGTATCAAAATTGAAAATGTCCGTAATTTTCATGAATTGAATATTGTTTATAAAAAGGAAAAATTCTTTGTTCTCCATAATTACCGAACTCAATTGGATATTTATGGAAACAATGGATTGGAATCTATCATTCAAGTTGCAAACCTTATTGAAACCTACGGAGGCTTTCAGATAAAAGGGCAGTATGTTTTAAAAACAGAACCATATGACGAAGAAAATCTTATTATTTTAAAAACATTCCCAAACGAATTCCACATTTTAACAACCGATCAGCCACATACCATCAAAAAACTTTCCATAGATATCTCTTCCAATGAATTTCTCGCAGACGTTACAAAGTTTAATAATGAGTATCTGGTTTTTAATACCTATGGAGCTGAGGCTTTAAATCATGCAAAGATTTATCGATATGACATTAAGAATCAAACCTCAAAACTTTTATATGAGATCTTTTTAGACAATCCCGTCGCTGAATTTTTAAAGTTAAAATTTTTTGAGCAAAACCTTAAACTATTAGATCCTTACCATAAAGAATTAATTACCTTAGACAAAAATGGTAAACTTTTATCCAAAAATAATTTCACCACTCCCTCAGATTTCAATTATAATTTTACAGAAACCAAGAGATATGCATCTGCTGAAGAATTCAACAAATCAGAAATAGATTTGCAGGAATTCACAAGATTAGTGGATTTTTCATTATTTAAAAACTCCCTCCTTTTAATCATTGCCCAAAATCAAGGTAGAAAGATTGTGGACAGGTTATTGGTGAGTTGTTCATTAGAAGATGGGCATCCAGCAACCGTCATTAAAACTGAACAGATCCCCATTCATTTTGGCCCCAACAATCATTTGTTTAGGTATTTTGAAAAAGACAGCATGCAGTTTGTTGAAGTTGTTCCGCTTACGAAAGTGATAGATTGATTGAACACTGAACACTGACCACTGCCAACTACTTCCCAATCCCCTGCACTACAATCACTATTTCGCCTTTAATTGGATTTTCCTTATAATACTCAATCAGCTCTTCCATTGTCCCTCTGACATTTTCTTCATAAATTTTTGTCAATTCCCTGGAAACACTTGCCATTCTCTCTTTTCCAAATGCTTCTGCAAACTGCTCGAGGGTCTTCATCAATCGATGTGGAGATTCATAAAATATCATCGTCCGGGGTTCTTCCAACAATGCCTCAATCCTTGTTTTCCTGCCCTTCTTATGTGGAAGAAATCCTTCAAAGGTAAATCGGTCATTTGGTAAACCGGAATTGACTAGGGCGGGAACAAATGCGGTTGCACCGGGCAGGCAGTTCACCTCAATGCCTGCATTTTTGGCAGCCCGTACCAATAAAAAACCCGGGTCTGAAACCGCCGGGGTACCTGCATCACTGACCAAGGCCATCACCTCTCCCTTTTTTAACCGTTCAATCAGTTTTTCGACTGTCTTGTGTTCATTGAAAATATGGTAACTCTGCAATGGCCGTTGTATTTCATAATGTTTCAGAAGCTTGCCTGTGGTGCGTGTATCCTCCGCGAGAATCACATCAACTGATTTCAAAACTTCAATCGCCCTGAAGGTAATATCCTTCAAGTTGCCAATAGGTGTGGGAACCAAGTAAAGTTGCACAGCACTTTCCTCAGACTTTTCAGATTTTGTCAATGGCACTTGCAAGGTCCTTGTCTTTTTTGGTCACTTTATTTCCAGCATCGTGGGTAGTCAATTCAATGGTCACAGTATTGTAGACATTGCTCCAATTTGGATGATGGCCTTGTGCTTCTGCCAGAAATGCTACCCTGGTCATAAAGGCAAAAGCTTCTTGGAAATCCTTGAATTTAAATTCTTTCTTCAGTTTGTTGTTTTCTTCTGTCCACATAGTTTTTTGTTTTATAATGAAATCACTCCTTCGATTTTTGCAGCTTTTTCATATATATCAAGAATTGCATCACTATTAGGCATTAAGGCTTTGATGGTTGCCGAAACGTATTTGCCTTTTGAAGAAGTTTTCAAGGTCATTTTATTGTTGGGCAATAATGCTGCCACCTCTGTCTCTCTTCCATTAGGAACTATAAACTTAAACATATATAAGCTGGGAAAAGAATTTTGGGCTTCAAGTTTTTCCTTAAATGAAGCTCTGTTAAACTCGTGTTTCATTTCTACTAATTTAAAGGTTAAACACCAGACTTAAAAAATAAAATCCTTAGGCATAAAAAAACCCGTGAATCGTTCCACGGGTTTTTTTTGCTTTAGGTATTTTAGAAAAACTTATACCTGTAATCTTTTACATTGGCAAGATCTTCCAAAGCCATCATAATCATGTACCCTGTTCTTTGGGATGCATTCATGGTTAATTGTCTTTGGTAGCTGTTATAATCTGCGATTTCAGCAGCAGGCGTAATGGAATTCAACTTCAGTACAATAATTCCCACATCTTCATGGATTGGCTTACTAATATCCCCTGAATTTTTCAGGCTGAATGCTGCACCGACTGCCTTCGGTGCAAAGCCTACACCAGGAAGAACTGAAGCACTCATTCTAAGGTCTGCAGTATTAGCCAAAGAAGCCTCATCTGAAAATACGGATTGCATTTCTTCAAGCGTACTTTTATCTTTTATTTTTTCTTTGATCATTTCAGCCTTCTTCTCGTTCCTTACTTGTGTCAATACCTCCTGCCTCACTTGATCTAGAGAAGCCGTTCCTTCTTCATATTTCTTTTTAAGTGTAGCCACAATGTAGGCGTTGTCCAATTCAAATACTTCTGAAACTTTTCCTTCAGAAGCATCATTGAATGCCCATCTGATTACTTCCCTGGCATTTTGAAGATTGTTGAGGTTTCTGGCAAATGCATCCACATTATTTGCTTGAATAATCCTGTAACCTTCTTTCTCTGCATTCGCAGCAAATTCCTTGTTGTTGCCAGTATTGGCAGCAAAGAAATCCGCCTTACGGAAAACATCATTTCTGGTAGCGTCACTGGGACCCAATTCCAATTCAATGGAAGCAATTTTGTAAGTCTCAGTTTGAGGAAGGTCAGTAACACTGATGATATGGAAACCATATTCTGTTTCTACGAGTATAGGGATCAATCCTGTATTTTTTGCTATAAAAGACACTTCGGCAAATTCCTCCACAAAATCTGCTTTGGCAAACCATCCGAGGTCACCGCCTCTTTGGGCAGTACCATCCTGTCCGTATTGGGCAGCAGCGGAAGCAAAATTAAGGCCTCCTTGGATTTCTTTTAATACATCTTGAGCATTTCTTCTGACTTCCTCCTTGGCTTCACCTTCAAGTCCTTGGGCACCAAAAAGAATATGTGCTGCTCTCATTTTCGGAGTGCCGTCGAATTTTGAGGAAACTTTATGAGTAATGTAGGTTGAACTTCCGGTCAGGAAAGGACCGTATGTTCCTCCAACCTCAAAATCATCCACATTGGAGGTCAAGGTTTCCGGTAAAGCATCACCTGGGCCAAAAGAAGCAAATGGACGTACACCTTCTGAATTTCTAACTACAAAAACAGAATCGGTTGTGCTTTCTTTCAATTCTTCAGTGAGTTTTCTTATTTCGCTGATAACCGCTGCTGAGTCCTCACTGCTAGGATGTAAGTTGAAACTGATATAATCCAAATCTACAGCATTAGAAACCTTATACTTTTCTTTGTTTTTGGTGATATAGCTATTCAATTCACTATCCGAAACATTAACCGAAGTATCAGCGATGGCATAAAAAGGAATGAATAAATGGTCTACGTCTGCTACGGAGTTTGCCATTTTGTGTTCCAATCTTCCCTCGGCTGAAGTGGCAAATTCGGAAGTAGACAATAGGTTATCATATTTGATCCTCAATCTAGCATCTGCAAACATCCTTTCCTGCTGTGCCCAATAAGCCCTTTGCTCTGGACCACCTTCGTCAAGAGATTGTAAAAAGGATACCAATTGAGTTCTGTCAAATTCTCCTGTTTCAGGATTGGTAAGCTGTTGTCTCAATTCTGCAATGATATTCTTTCCCTGAACAAGATCTACCAATTCAGCATCTGAAACGGTCAAGCCAAGAGCATCATATTGTTCGGCAAATACCTTGTCCACTATCAATGCTCTCCAAGCCTGTTCACGGATGGAATTCATTTCAGGTTCGGAAGGAGTTCTACCTGTATTCTGTTGGAATGAAAATTTTGTTTCCTCGATTTTTCGGATGTATTCCTCATAGGAAATACTTTCACCTGCAATCTCACCTACGGTGTTTGATCCACCACCCAAAAGGGTTGAGTTAGGACTTAAAATGTCACCTCCTACGAGGAAAAATATTAATCCCACTGCAATTACACCAATTGCAAGACCTGTTCTCTGTCTGATTTTTTTAATTAAAGCCATTCTCCTGTTTGTTGAAGTGCCGCAAAATAATTCAATCTGCGTGTAAATTCAAAATTATATCTGTGTCAATAAATTACTTGGATGATTCTGCACCATGATGGATTTTGATTTTGACAGTCTCCAAGCGGTGGTCGAGTTTTGAAACTACAACAAACGTATAGCTCTCAAATGTAATAGATTCACCTTTTTGGGGAATATCTTCTGTCAATGATAGGATAAAACCTGCCAAAGTTTCAAAATCACCATAAGGAATTTCCCATCCATATTTTTCATTTAAATAATCAATTTCATGTCTGGCACTGAGCAAATATTCATTTTCAGACAATTTTTGCTCTATCAAATCATCATTGTCATACTCATCTTGAATCTCTCCAAAAATTTCCTCAATGATATCTTCCATACTTACTATCCCACTTGTCCCTCCGAACTCATCAACTACCAGTGCCAGGCTTTTTCTTTCTTTGATAAATTGAATCAGCAGTTCATTGGCAAGAGCGGATTCGGGAACAATAATGATTGGGGTAAGGATATCTGATATTTTCTTTGGTTTCTTGAAAAGCTCCAATTGGTGGCAATATCCTATAACATCATCAATAGTATCTTTAAAAACGATGATTTTTGAATGGCCACTTTCAGCAAATACTTGCTTCAAATCATCCATGCTGTCTTCAATATCAACAGCGGCTATATCTGTGCGAGGCACCATACATTCCCTTACCTTGATGGTCTTGAATTCCACCGCATTGTCAAATATTTTGGAATCCACCTCCACCTTCACATCCTGACGGCTATGATGCATGTTATTTTGTATAAAACTGTTCAGGTCTGTGATTTTAAAAACAGGTTTGTCTTCGCTGTATTCTAAGCCTAAAACCCTGGTAATAAAAAACCTTGAAAGCCCCACCACCAACCAAACAATAGGATACATTAGAATATAAATGACCTGAAACGGAACTGAAAAAGCTGAAAGCAGGCTGTTTGGATTTAGCATAAAAATACTTTTTGGAAGGAACTCAGCAGTTACCAATACGATTAAGGTCGAAATAACAGTCTGAATTGTCAATACCCAAAGTTGATTATCTATTCCATCTGGAAGCCAATCCCTTATCCAAGGTTCCAGCAAGTTAGCCATAAAAATCCCGTAAAGAACTAAGGCTATGGTATTGCCAATTAGGGTGGTGCCTATAAATTGCCCTGGGCTTTTGACAAAATTTGACAATATCCTACCCGAAAGCATTCCTTGTTTGCTTTGTAGCTCAATGTGTAGCCTGTTAGCCGATATAAAAGCTATTTCAAGACCTGAGAATAATCCCGAAAAAAGAAGCGTGATGATAACGTAAATGAGATATTGGCTTTCCATTAATTTCTTCTTTTACGATTCTCGAATGTCTTCTTTTCTGATTGATTTTTTTCTTTGACCAATTGGTCATTTTTCCTATATCGGTACCAGAACAGCAATGCAACCGCAAACATGAATACAGGATATGAAGTGGTCAATCCTACGGTAATCGTCAGGTGTGTCCCAATAATAACCATAGCTGCCGAAAGCGACAGTAATATAATATCCGCTAATTTCATTTAATTTTTCATTTCCAGTCAAATCCCCAAAATAATATCAAAATATCCATCCAATATCAACTGAATATCTGCGATTTATAGTTATATCTTACATCCCTTCTCCGGGAAGTAAAGTACGGCTATTGATCACTTTAAATAATTTGTATTCATTGAACCCTTCATCCGCTTCCATACCTGTTCCGTTGAAAAGGGTTTCCTTTTCCTGAATGGTTACAAATTTATCTGTGTAGATTTTTTTGGAGCCAGGATCCCAGAACAACTCCTCAGAAGAAAGTTTTTGCTCTTTTTCTAGGTTGTCAACTTTGACATCACCTTCTCCTCGATAAAGGTTTTTTCCTCTCTCATAAAATCCCTTATCAGCCCGCATGGTGGTGCTGATATTTCCTTCTTTATCAAAGAAAGTGATTTCTATTCCTTCAGGAAATTCCAGGTTTCCATCTTCAAATTCCATTTGCTTTTTGGCTTGGAGGTGGGTTCTGATGATGGCAGAATCACTGTGAAACAATTCAACGTCATAGGCGATACTAGTTGGGCCTAGGTAAACTTCCAACATACTAGTATCCACCTCTTCTCCACAAGAAGCCAAAATCAGTGGCAATATGGCTATTATCAACAAAAGCCGGGGCATCCATTTCATGATGGCAAAGATATCAAAAGAAAACCAATCCTAAAGACACATAAAAAAAGGCAGCCATAAAGACTGCCTTATCTATTTCATTATTATGAGGTTAATCTCTTGTAGCCAATGTAACTGTCTCTCCAATCCAACAAGGAATTGAGAAAGACTCACCAGGCTGTCTACTTTCGGTAAACAATTCCTCTTTTGAAGGGAATCTGGCACGGGCCTCAGACATACCTTTACTGTCGCCAGCTCTTTGGTAAGCATTATAGGCTGCGATATAGACTGCTTGATCATCCACCCTGCTAACTCCTTTTCTACAATCATTATAAGACTGCATATACAATTGTGCGATCAAGGTCCAAGCATCTTTTGCTTTTTCAGGATCCAATTTAGCGGCCTCTTGGGCAGAATTTCTAGCAGCGGATTTTCTACCCGCTATGCCATGGATTTTGGCTAGGTCAAAATGTACCTCAGCTTTTTGAACATTGTTTTCTGCCAAAGTCAAAGCTTTTTCCAATACAGGCTGGGCTTTTTCATATTCTTTATTCTGCATGTATCTCATTGCCCTCACTTGAGAAGTCGAGAATGTCGGACTATCAGAATCAATAATTTCCAAGACAGTAAGGAATGTTGGGGAAGAAGTACACTTATATTGGATGGAGTATTTAAATATCTGCTGGGCAAGAACCATATTGGTAGGATCAGCAGCTAACTTTGGACTCATCGTGTTTTCTATAAATTCACAATCGATCAATTCCATTGCTACTACCAACTGCTCCAATGTCTGCTTTGGAGCAGAAACATCTTTACCCTCAGCCTCAGCTTCAACTAGCAAAGCATTCAGCTTTTCATACTTCTCCAACAATTGTTCCTTAGTAAATGCCTTGTTGTATGCACTATGCCTGTAAATCAAGTCAAAATATGCAGCCACGAGATTAATGGTATTGAAATTACCGTTTATCTCTACCACCCGATCGAAAGTAGCCAAAGCATCCCCTACCTTATCTTTGTTCGCTTTATAGAAATTGTAGCTATAGTAAGCTTTGTTTTCAATCCACTTTTCTTCATTGTCAAAATTGGCCTTTCTCATATCAAATATGGCAACGACCGAATCCTGATACACTTTTTTCTTTGCCTCATCAGAAGCCTTTCCAGCAGCACCATTATAAACAATTATTCCATTGATATAAATGGATTCATTAAGTTTAGGAGTATTGGCATACAACCAATACAAAGGCTTGGTAGCTTCCACGAATTGTTCTGATTTCATGTAATCTACATAGGCTGCATTGTATTCTCTGGCTTTGGCTTCCAAAGCCTCATCAGAAGGCCAGTTCCAACCTTCCTGGGCCTGAGCCAATCCTACAAGGGCCAATGTGAATAACCCTACAAGTGCGTATTTTACTTTCATATTCTGTTTGATTTATTCGTAAACTCGTTTATAGAACCATGTATTATCATTGAGAGAAAAACCAAGACTAAAACTTAAGTAATTTTCTCTGATCAATCCGTTTTCAATTGTTCCCCTTGAACCGACCTTTACAGCGAAGTTCATTAGAGAGAGATTATTGATCGGAACAGATCCTCCAAAATTGATGCCAAGATCCGTGATCTGGGTTTGGTTCACAATGTAGGGTGTCTGTTCATATTGAACCCCAATCCTGTAAGTAGATCTTTTCAATAGGTTGTCAACTGCAGCATAATCAGGAGTAATTTGACCACCAAATGCGACTCTGTAACTATCTCCTAATTCACCAAGGTTTCCTCCAAATGACCTATATTGGCTGAATTCCTGCATTTGAGCTTCCAGTCCAATTACAAATTTATTGATTTTTTCGTAAGTTACCCCATAACCTATCTTTTTAGGAATAAAAACATTGCCTATCTCGTTGTTTCGGATGATATCTCCTTCTGTATCGGGCCTGCTAGCTTGCCCAAATTCGGCAACCTTAGCAAATTCTTTTCCATTAATCGCCCCATAGGCATGATAAATGGCACCTAAATGAAGGTTGCTCTTATTTCCCATTTTGAAAAAATAATGAAGTCCTGCTTTGAATGTCACATCATTAACTGTTAATCTTTCATAAAATTCTGTAGAGGCTCCTATTGGGTTGTTTTCTTCGTTCAATAGGGTGAGTTGATTTGTTCTAATGGTAGATCCAAAAAGGTAAGATCCTTGAATACCAAGACTAAGATTTTTGGCGACTATAAAGCCTGTTGAAATGTACGCTTCTGAGATTCCTCCCTCCCCATCTATCCTGTTCAATGAAGTCAGATCAGAATTGGTGACCTGCCCATTAACTACAATGCTATAATTTACACTCGTCACCTGATTGACACCCAATCCTACGGATGATTTACCGGATTTAATAGGAAGTGATACACCTACATAGGATAGACCCCCGCCATCTACAGTCTGATTTTCATTTGTTGAGGCGACATCAAGTCTTTCATAGCTGAAAGCAGTCTGGAAGTTGAAAATAGTGTTTCGTGTAGATAAAGCCGGATTCATATAGTTGATTCCCCAACCCGTTCCAAAACTGATACCCAATCCTCCCATTCCTTGATTTTGGGTAAATCCTGAATTATTGAACTCTCCAAGTCCCAAAGCACTGTAGGTAGAAGCGCTGGATTGCGGATAAGCATTGCTGTATATGAAAAAGGTGCACATTGCACCAAATAATTTAAACTTATTGGTAATTGACATTGTAGCTTAATATTCTATCTAATCCATACAGGATCAAATTAGGGATTACAAATATGTGGTCTTTTGTTAAGCTTTCAAAAATTTTTGAATCGCCTCCACAAATAATGACCTTCAAATCATGATATTGCTCTTGATACTGCTGAACAAATCCGTTCAACTCATTAAGTATACCGAAATACACCCCACTCCTTAGACAACTGACAGTAGTGTTGCCTATAAAATCCGGGATTTTGTTACTTTCTAATTCAGCAATTGGTAGCCTGGCTGTTTGCTGATGCATAGCCCGAAAACGCATCTGAAGCCCGGGAGAAATCGCACCACCCATATAATTGTCACTTTCATCCAGAAAGTCGTAGGTAATACAACTTCCAAGGTCCACAGCCAAAAGAGGGCCATTTTCAATTATTGAACGCGCACCAATTACAGCAGCCTTCCTATCTACTCCCAATGTTTCAGGAGTAGCGTATTTGTTTGTAATCGGCAAACCTGTGCTTTTGTCCAAAAATAAAAAAGAAAAACCAAGAAGTTCTCCCAGTTGTTCCTTGGTATATGTCACAGAACTAATAATTGCATGTTGAAATTGAAGTGATTTGGAGGCTTCTAAAAAAGTCCCAAAATCTCCAAAACTCTCCTCAGAAATAACTTTCCCTTCCTCAAAGAGTGCGGTCTTCAACCTGGTGTTGCCTATATCTATGACGAAATTTCTCAAATGCTGAAATGAGGATGATTGTAATTGATTAAGTCGAATTTACTCATTTTACCCTACGGCTGTTTTTGATTAAATTAAAATTAACTTTACAGACATACATTTAACATATTTTAACCCATGAGCGACCAAGAGATTTATAAAGTGATCGGTTTGATGTCTGGCACCTCTGGCGATGGCTTGGACATTGTCTTTTGCGAATTTGAAAAAAAAGACAGATGGAATTTCACCATTATTGATGCAGACACAGTGCCATTTCCAAAAAAATTGGGAAAAAAACTCAAAAAATCCCACTTACTCAATGGCCAAAAGCTGTCCTTACTTGATGTTGAGTTTGGAAGCTGGTCGGGAGATCAAGTCAAATACTTTCTTACTAAAAAATCGCATTCAGCTCAGGCCGTGGCCTCTCACGGCCATACCGTGTTTCACCAGCCTTCCAAAAAACTCAGCCTACAAATCGGAAATGGTTGGGCACTTCACCAATCCAGCGGACTACCTGTCATCAATGACTTCAGGATGCTTGATGTACAGTTGGGTGGACAGGGCGCTCCGTTAGTACCGATAGGTGACCAATATTTGTTTGGAGAATATGATTATTGTATCAACCTGGGTGGTATTGCCAATATCAGTATGGATTTTGATGGAAAGAGGATTGCCTTTGACATTTGTCCGTTTAATCTGCTGCTCAATCATTTTGCCGAAATCTGTGGAAAGACTTTTGATAAAAATGGAAAACTTGCCAGAAAAGGTAAAATACTTCCCAAAGTATTAAAAGCGCTAAACAAACTTCCCTTTTATAAAAAAGAAGGAGCCAAATCTTTGGGCAGAGAAGATTTGGAGGATTACCTTAAAATCCTTGAATTGAGCGGGGAATTTAAACCCGAAAATATCCTCCATACTTTGGTAGTCCACTATGTGGAGCAGATCAATGCAGTACTTCAACCTATTCCGGGGAAAAAACCGACAATTCTAATCACCGGAGGTGGAGCTTACAATGCTTTTTTTATGGAAATGCTTCAAACAGAATTAACTGAAAACTTTGAATTCATAGCACCCAACAATACTTTAATCAATTTTAAGGAGGCATTGTTGTTTGCGTTTTTAGGAGTGTTGAGAATAAGAGGAGAGGTCAATTGCTTGGCCTCTGTGACAGGGGCCTCTAGGGACAATTGCGGGGGAACAGTTTATGGACTATAGGCAGTCACCAAGATAAAAGTCAAGAATATTTCTATTTTTGCTTCCTGATAAACCCAAATATACCACATGAAAGAATTACTCAAGAAATTTGAAAATAAACAACCTGAAATTGTTTTTGAATGGAGTGACAGTGAATCAGAGGCTGAAGGATGGGTAGTCATCAACTCTCTTAGGGGTGGTGCTGCCGGCGGAGGAACAAGGATGCGCAAAGGCCTTGACAAACGAGAAGTGGAATCTCTGGCCAAAACAATGGAAATAAAATTCACTGTTTCCGGTCCATCAATAGGAGGTGCTAAATCAGGAATCAACTTTGACCCAAGTGACCCTAGAAAGGATGAGGTGCTTAAGCGTTGGTACAGAGTAGTAATGCCTTTGCTCAAAAACTATTACGGTACTGGTGGAGACTTGAATATTGACGAAATCAACGAGGTAATCCCAATTACAGAATCCTATGGATTATGGCACCCCCAGGAAGGTGTGGTAAACGGACATTATCATGCTACAGAGCCTGAAAAAATCAGAAAAATCGGTCAGTTGCGCCAAGGAGTTTCCAAAGTGCTGGAAGACCCATTATATACGCCCAACAGTCCCAGAAAATATAAAGTTGCTGATATGATCACAGGCTTTGGGGTAGCAGAAGCAGTGAGGCACTATTATAAAATTTGGGGCGGGAATATCAATGAAAAAAGAGCAGTTATCCAAGGCTGGGGCAATGTAGGGGCCGCGGCAGCTTGTTTTTTAGCAGTAGAAGGTGTCAGAATTGTTGGAATTATAGACAGAGAAGGAGGATTGATCAATGAAGAAGGCTTTTCCTTAGATGAAATCAGGGACTTGTTTGTAAAAAGAAACGGAAATAAACTGTTTGCAGATAACCTACTTACCCATGAGGAAATTAACAGGCGCATCTGGGACTTAGAAAGTGAAATTTTTATCCCTGCCGCAGCTTCAAGGTTGATTGATAAAAATCAGGCAGAGAGAATGGTAAAATCCGGATTAGAGGTCATCAGTTGTGGTGCCAATGTTCCATTTGCTGATACAGAGATATTTTTTGGTCCAATTGGCGTGTGGGTAGATGAAAAAGTCTCCTTAATCCCCGATTTTATTGCCAACTGCGGTATGGCAAGGGTCTTTGCTTATCTCATGTCTGACGATGTAGTCCTGACCGATGAGGCTATATTTACTGATGTCAGCAAAACAATCTCGGAAGCATTAAAGAAGACTTATGAAAAAAACCCTGGTAAAACAGGTCTAGCTTTAACTTCTTTAGAAATAGCCTTAAAGCAACTTGTATAACCATATTACCAATCATCAACCAAGAGGGATTAAATTAAAATAATTCCTCTTGTGAGTGATTTTTTATATAGTGCTTTTCATTCAAAAATAGTAGTTTAGCAAAAGTAAAATCTGAGTTTATAATTTGAATTGATTTGATTCATAAGTTTTCTGAAACCATAATTATTAAGAAAAATCCCTTAATTTTAATTGAATGAAGAATTTTATTCCTGTTTTGGTGCTGATTTTTGGGATGTTATATTTTTCAGGTATCCCACAAGTCTTTGCCCAAACAGACCCCCAGACAGAAGCAGTAGATCAGGAAAGCGAAAGTGATCCGATAACAAGCGTAGCAGCACATATTCATGATGATTCCGATGAACACCATGAGATCGCTCCACTCTGGCTGGTTATCCCATTTGTTACGCTTTTGTTGATGATTGCAACAGGTCCTTTGTTCTACGAACATTTCTGGCACCATAATTACCCTAAAATTGCTGTCGGGCTTGCTATTTTTGTAGTCTTCTACTATTTGTTTATACTCCATAACGTACATGGACCTGTTCACGCAATGGCAGAATATGTACAATTTATTGCACTGTTGGCTTCTCTCTATATTGCATCAGGAGGTATTTTGATAGAGGTAGACAAAAAAGCCACGCCAATGGCAAATGTCACACTCTTGATTGTAGGCGCACTGATATCGAACCTGATAGGTACTACTGGTGCTTCGATGCTGCTGATCAGACCTTTTATCCGCCTTAACAAAGGGAATATCCAACCTTACCATATCATCTTCTTTATTTTTATGGTAAGCAATATAGGTGGTTCCTTAACTCCCATCGGTGACCCTCCACTATTTCTTGGATTCTTAAAGGGTGTTCCTTTCTTCTGGACATTAGAGTACAACTGGCCCGCCTGGCTTTTGGCATTGGCTATTTTGGCAACAATCTTTTATTTTATAGACAAAAAATTCGGTAAAGCTATTGAAGAAGAACTCGACGGTACTTCCTATAGCAATAAATTCCAACTGATAGGATCCAGAAACTTTTTATGGCTAATGGTGATCATTGGTTCAGTTTTCCTCGATCCAAACGTGATTGAATGGGTTCCCGCCATCCGTTATGATGGACAGAAGTTTTCATTCATCAGGGAAATTATCATGCTATCTGTTGCTTACTTTAGCTTTAGATTTGCAGATCAAAAAGCCATCAAGGGAAATGAGTTTAACTTCGAACCTATAAGGGAAGTAGCATTCATATTCATTGGAATTTTCGGAACCATGATGCCGGCCTTGGAACTTGTCGGCAATTTTGCCAAGTCTCCCGAAGGTGCCGCGATCATTACTCACAACACTTTATATTGGGGCACAGGAATTCTTTCGGGATTTTTGGACAACGCACCTACATACTTGAATTTCTTGGCCGCTGCTATGGCTTCTCAAGGTGCTGAAATCAGCAATATCGAAAATGTAAGAAATTTTGCCCTGAACAATTATGATGATTCAGCTTTCGAATTGATGGCTATTTCAATAGCTGCAGTATTCTTTGGTGCAATGACCTATATTGGAAACGGACCCAATTTCATGGTAAAATCCATAGCTGAACAAAGTGGAATCAAAATGCCATCCTTTTTTGGTTATGTCATCAGGTTTTCCATTCCAATTTTATTGCCGGTATTGATCATTACCTGGCTGGTGTTCTTTGCATTTGTTTAAGATAAAATGGCTGCAGGTCAGATTATCAAAAAACATTTTTTACAAGAATTCATTATCAAAAAGAAATCCCGAATAAAGATTTTTATTCGGGATTTCTTTTTGATTGGTATTTCAATCCATCAATAATAATTGATAGATGCCGTGATAATCATTTTATTGGGTTTAAGGAAAACAACTTTCTGCATGGTCTCAACAACATAATTGTCAGGTACGCCGGTCAAACTCTGATTGTAAATAATTCCCCTAGTTTCAGTGGAATAAAAGAGATTGTCAGATTTGGAAACAAAGGATATGTCCTTTACTTCTTTCCCGTTATAATTGACCACAATTCTTTGTATTTTACCTTTCTCTCCTCGTTTAAGCTCATGGATCAGGGCCTTTTCACTTCTTTTGGTTTCATAAGAACCAGCCAAGCTGGACCTATTGATGTCTGCCTGAATAAAAAATTCAAATTCTTTTAACCATCCTTCAGTGTCCAAGGATTTTTGGATCTTTTCTTTTTCTCCATTTACAGTAATTTCCTTTAACACACCTTTCCCATCAAGTTGAAGCGCTTGAACTTCAAAATAATCTTTCAGTGGAAAATATATGGGTTCCAAATCATTTGGATTGTTGTCACTAACCGAACAACCACTGATAAAAAAACCTATGGAAATCAGCAGCAAATAGTATTTCATAATTACAATAATTTTTGAGTTGGCTGTAAATAACAAGGAATCCAATTCCAGAATGGATTGAATTCCTTGTCAACAAATGTAATAGATATTAGAATAAAATATCCCCTGTCATTTCGGAAGGAATAGGAACTCCCATAATCGTAAGAATAGTCGGTGCAAGATCACCTAACTTGCCATCCTTGATTTCAAATTTATCTTTATCATCCACTATGATACAGGGGACAAGATTAGTAGTATGGGCTGTATTTGGACTACCATCTGCATTGATCATCATGTCACTATTACCGTGATCAGCGATTACTATAGTAGTATATCCACTTTGCAATGCTTGTTCGATCACTTGTTTTGCACATTGGTCTACAGTCTCACAAGCTTTTACTGCTGCTTCAAATACACCTGTATGACCGACCATGTCCGGATTGGCAAAATTAAGGCAAACGAAGTCAACTTCTTTTTTCCGGATTTCTGTCTTGATTTTGTCAGCAATTTCAAAGGCGCTCATTTCCGGCTTGAGGTCGTATGTGGCCACTTTGGGTGAAGGACATAAAATCCTGCTTTCCCCTTCAAATTCTTTTTCCCTTCCACCGGAAAAAAAGAATGTAACATGGGGGTATTTCTCGGTTTCTGCAATTCTGATCTGTTTCTTTCCATTCCGTGCAAGTACCTCTCCCAATGTATTGTTCAAGTTGTCCTTTTCAAAAAGCACCTTGATACTTCTAAAAGTTTCGTCATAATTACTGAAGGTAATATAATTCAAACTCAGCTTTTTCATGTTGAAATCCTCAAAATCAGTCTGGGTCAAGACCTGTGTGATTTCTCTTCCTCTATCTGTTCTGAAATTGAAGCAAACAACCACATCACCATTTTCGATTTTAGCCAATGGCTTTCCTTTATCATCTACCTGTATGATTGGTCTGATAAATTCATCTGTCACACCATTACTGTAGGATTTAACTATGGAAGCTATAATATCTTTTGATTTTTCTCCTTCTCCATGAACCAAGGCATCATAGGCCAATTTCACCCTTTCCCATCTTTTATCCCTGTCCATTGCATAGTACCTTCCAACGACGGTAGCGATCTTTCCAACGGAATGCTGAAAGTGTTCTGTGAGTTCTGACAGGTAGTGAATCCCACTTTTAGGGTCTGTATCCCTGCCATCAGTAAAAGCATGAATAAATACTTGGGTAAGTCCTTGAAATTTGGCCGCATTACAAAGTCCTTTCAAATGGTCAATATGTGCATGGACTCCACCATCAGATACCAAACCTATGAAATGGACTTTTTTGTTTTCCGCTTTTGCATAGGCAAAGGCCTCTTCAAGAACTGGATGATAATTTAAATCTCCTTCCTTTGCCGCTTTATTAATTTTGACAAGATCCTGATATACCACTCTCCCTGCTCCTATATTCATATGCCCAACTTCTGAATTGCCCATCTGACCTTCGGGTAGACCAACCGCAAGTCCTGAAGCTTCTAATTTTGAATGAGGGTATTTATTATACAGACTATCTACAAAAGGTGTTTTAGCTTTATCGATAGCAGAAACTTCCGGATTGGTAGCAATACCCCACCCATCCAATATCATTAAGATTACTTTCTTATTCATGTTGAAATAAATATTTATAAAAATCAGTAAAATTCCCTATTGAACCGTAAAAATGACTATTCTTTGCTAAGGGCACAAAATTCCAGCTAGATAAATTTATTTTAATTAGGAATATCAGGCTATGAATAACAAAAATTAGAGGACAACTATTATTTTTTAAGAAAAATAATTAGGGTTCTTGATTTGGCTTAATTTTTGAAGCCTTTTAGTTGATGAAAAAAATAATTGCCCTTCTGACTCTTAGCTTGATGTTCTTTATGCATTCGAATGCAGCTGATTCTATCCCAAGCTTATTCAATCTCACTGACGTTTCCATTTACTTTAAAACAGGCTCAAGCAAAGATCTGGCAAAGTATTTTGATCAGGCGATCAATTTGAATATCAACGGTAGTCAGGGTGATTTTTCCAAAAATCAGGCAGAATTCATTTTAAAAGATTTCTTCATAAAATATCCGCCAAGCGATTTCAAAATTCTACATAAAGGGGGCAGTCCTGGGCCAACTATGTTTTTTGTGGGTTCTTATACCACAGATGCGGATCAGTTCAGAATATTGATCAAAGGGACAGACAAAGGCGAATTGATAAAAATATACAGTTTGGAAATTATTAAAATAAGAATTTAAATTCCCCCTCACTTTATTTTTTAATTTTGCTTTGTGGAAAACATAGCCTCTTTAAATCCAGAAAAAATTTACGGTTTTATTCAATCGGCCCTGATAGAGGACGTCGGTTCTGGTGATCATTCTTCTTTGGGAGCCATCCCTAAAGGAAAACAAGGTCAGGCACAGTTGATTATAAAAGAAAACGGTGTCATCGCAGGTCTGCAATTGGCTGAATTGATTTTTAAACAATATGATCCAACCCTACAAGTTGAATTACTTTTAAATGATGGGGATAAAGTATCAGCAGGTCAAATCGGCCTAAGGGTCAGTGGATCTGCCGCTTCGATATTGACGACTGAAAGACTAGTGCTCAATTGTATGCAACGGATGAGTGGCATTGCCACAAAGACCTCACAACTCAACCAATTAATTGCACACACCAAAGCAAAATTGATGGATACCCGTAAAACAACTCCGAATTTCAGGCTGATGGAAAAATGGGCTGTTGTCCTGGGAGGGGGAATCAATCACCGTTTTGCGCTGTATGACATGGTTATGCTGAAAGATAACCATATTGATTTTGCCGGTGGAATTCCAAACGCCATCTTATCCACCAAAAATTACCTTGCTTCCAATAACCTTGATTTGAAGATTGAGGTAGAAACTAGGAATCTTGATGAAGTCAAAGAAGTCATAGAGATAGGAGGAATCGATTATATCATGTTGGACAATATGGATTATCCTACCATGAGAGAAGCTGTTGGCTTGGTAAATGGCAGGTATCCATTAGAAGCTTCCGGAGGTATTACAGAAGAAACTTTGAAAGATGTAGCAGAGTGCGGGGTGGATTTTATTTCTGTTGGCGCCCTCACCCATCAGGTAAAAAGTATGGATATCAGTCTAAAAGCTTATTAATTGATTGTTTCTTTAGTGCTTTTTATGGATGTCCACTATTTAACAATTAAAATATCCAAAGGGACCTGTGGAAAAAATTTCCACAGGTCCTTTGGATATTTTATTTTAGTTTTTAGAAGCAAAATCAGGATAAGCTTGCATACTGTGTTCGTTGATATCGAGACCTTCGAGTTCCTCTCTTTCATCTACACGTATACCAATGGTTCTTTTCATGGAGAAGAAAATCAGCCAACTGGTTGCAAAACAGAAGGCTCCTACCACACCAATACCTATCAATTGAGATAACACTTGTTGGAATCCGGCGAGGTTTCCAAATAAACCTACTGCCAAAGTTCCCCAAATACCTCCTATCAGGTGGACAGAAATGGCTCCTACTGGGTCATCAATTTTGATCTTGTCAAAAAAAACAACAGCAAAAACCACCAAAGTACCCCCAATAAACCCGATAATGGCAGCCTCTCCTACTCCCATCAGGTCTGCGCCTGCTGTAATTCCTACTAATCCTGCAAGAATCCCATTTAGAACCATGGTGATGTCATAAGTCTTAAATTTGAGATAGGAAGCGATCAAGGCGCCAAAAGCACCGGCAGCACCGGCAATGGCAGTAGTGACGAAAACTCTAGAAACACTTCCCGGATCCGCGGTCAATACTGAACCTCCATTAAATCCAAACCAACCAAACCAAAGTAAAAACACTCCAATGGTTGCCATTGGGATATTATGTCCCGGAATAGCTTTCATACCTGATTCGGTATATTTTCCCAATCTTGGCCCCAATAGGAATGCTCCTACAAGTGCTCCCCATCCTCCGACTGAATGGACAATGGTAGATCCCGCAAAATCATAAAAAGGGATATCCATGGAATTCAGAAACCCTCCTCCCCACTTCCACATACCTACGATGGGATAGCAGATACCTACATAAAGTATAGAGAAAAATATGAAAGGTCCCAGTTTAACTCTCTCAGCTACTGCCCCGGAAACGATAGTCGCAGCCGTAGCCGCAAACATGGCCTGAAAAATAAAATCAGTGAAAAAGGTATAGCCTTCATTATAGGCAAAAGTGTCCCAGCCTACAGGTAAATTAATTCCAATGCCTGCCAATCCAATAAAACCACCTGCAAAATCATCTCCCGGATACATCAGATTGAATCCGATAAAGGCATAGGTCAACAGCCCAATGGCCGGGATGATCGTATTTTTAAATAAAATGTTAACTGTATTTTTGGCTCGGGTAAGTCCTGCTTCCAGACATGCAAAGCCCAAATGCATGATAAAGACCAAAATTGTGGCCACCATCATCCATAAGTTATTGATTGTAAAGATTTCTTGATTCATAGGTTTGATAGGTTAGTATTATGTAATGATATTTTGACTTTTGAAACCGAGTTTGAGGTCAGATTTTACTCTATTTTTTTCTCTAAACTTTTATCTTTTTTTCCCTTTCTCACATCTTAATTTCCCGATACTCGGCACAGGTTTTGATTCTTGATGCTTTGATATTCGGGGCAGGCTTTGTTTCTAATACCTTATGTCTTGAGACTTATGTCTTATGTTTTGTGTCTCACATCTCACATCTCGCATCTTGGTTCTATAAAGCTTCCTCACCAGTGTCGCTGTTTCTAATCCTGAAGGCATCCAACGCTTCGTAAATAAAGATTTTCCCATCTCCAACCTCGCCGGTTTTACCCATTTTGAGAATACAGTCTACCACGGGCCCAACCAATTCTTCCACTGTCACTATTTCAAGTTTGGTTCTTGGAATATAGGTTGGCTCATAGGCAACACCTCTATAGGTCTGTTGCCTGGCGTGTTCCATTCCCATGCCCTTGACCTCGTAAAAGGTGAGAAACTTCACACCCAAGCCTGCAACACAGGTATAGATCTCTTCAAATTTGGATGTTCTAATGATTGCTTCGATTTTTTTCATTTTCTTCAATTTAAGTGGCGATTTATTAGAAAAGCAGTGCTAATGTAAAAGAAAAAGTAATAAAAAAGTATTTCGGTATTATAATTAACCTTGATTTCATGAAATTTTACATTATTTTTAATTTATAGACGTTTTTTTGAACCTATTTTAACTAATTTAATACAAAATGACTGGTAAATACATGCTAAAAAACCCAATTTTAAAAAATTTAACTTTTTTTTAAATATAATCATAACTCTTGAAATAATATTTGTTCTTCCTTTGTATCCATTCTGAAACCAGTAATTTTGAAAACTCAATAAAAAATGACTCTATGGAAATAAAACCAACACTTTTGGTCCTTGCTGCAGGAATGGGCAGCAGATATGGTGGAAATAAACAGATCGATGGCTTTGGCCCAAGTGGAGAAACCATCCTGGAATATTCGATATATGATGCCATCAGGGCCGGTTTCGGAAAAGTCGTGCTAATCGTAAGAGAAGAAATTCTTGAAATGACCAAAGACCTATTGATGCCCAAACTGAAAGGAAAGATTGAAATTGACTTTGTACTTCAGACCCTAAACAGTTTTGTGCCCGATCAATACCAACATCCGGATAGGGTAAAACCTTACGGAACAGCCCACGCCGTACTATGCGCCAAGGACGCCATTGCTGAACCTTTTGCTGTCATCAATGCGGATGATTTTTATGGCAAAGAGGCTTTTGAAGTGGTCGGTAAATTCCTGACCAACGGCGTACAGCCCAATCTACATGCCATGGTAGGATATGCCATCCAAAATGTGTTGTCAGAACACGGGACTGTCAGCCGAGGAGTTTGCGGTATGAATGACGCCAATCAACTGGTAGGTATGGTAGAAAGAACCGCTATTGCCAAAGAAGGCGAAAAAATTCTTGCCAAAGGGGATAGTGAATTGATCGAGATCAAAGAAGGAACTCCCGTCTCGATGAATTTCTGGGGATTTCATCAGGCTGTTTTTTCAGACATAGAAGAAATGTGGAATCAGTTCCTCCCTGCAAATCAAGAAAACCTTAAATCCGAGTTTTATATCCCCACAGTTGCCAACAATTTAATTCAGGCAGGAAAGGCTGCTTTTGAAATATTGGAAGGTGGAAAAACATGGTTTGGAGTCACCTATACAGAGGATAAACCGATAGTGATCAATTCTTTGAAAAAAATGCATGAATCGGGGGAATATCCGGAGAATCTTTGGGGGTGAGTCAGTCTCGGTAGAAAGTAGGAAGATTTCAGTGGCAGTCGCAGTGGGGGCAGTAGGCAGTGGATTTTTTCAGTAGGCAGTTCGGCGGGCAGTTTGCCGTAGCAAACTGAACCAAACACTTAAATGTACACTTTAAACCGAAACTGAACACGGATCACTAACGCAAACTGCCAACTGAACACTGCCTACTGAAAAAAGGAAACCATTTACCCGGATTTAGCATTTTTAATCTGACAGTTTCAATCAAAACTAACTATATGGAAAAACCTGATTTCAATATCGAAGAAGTAAATAAAATCATCCGTGGGCGTAGATCCATGTTCGTAGCTCAGTTCAAAGAAAATGATCCCGTTGAAGATGTCATCATTACTGAAATGTTGGAAAATGCCAATTGGGCGCCAACACACAAATTGACAGAACCTTGGAATTTCAAAGTTTTTACTGGGGAGGGGCTCAAGAAATTCGCAGATTTTCAGGCTGAACTTTATAAAGAAAGGAATACAAAAAGTGGCAATTTCTTAGACGCTACTTATCAGAAATTCAAAGAAAACCCCCTCAAAGCTTCCCACATTATTGCCATCATCATGAAGCGTGACCTGAAGGCCAACCTTCCTGTCATGGAAGAAATATCCTCTGTGGCTATGGCTGTTCAAAATATGTACCTAACAGCATCAGCCCACGGCCTCGCGGCATATTGGGGAACCGGCGGACCTACATTCTGGCCTGAGGCCAAGTCTTGGTTTGGATTGGAAGAAGAGGACATGTTGATGGGCTTCTTCTATGTAGCTAAACCTGCAACAGATAGATGGCCTGTAGGCAAAAGGAGACCTGTCGGAGAGAAGGTGGAATGGGTGAGGTGAAGGAAGGATGAGGGATGAGGGAGGAAGGTGTCATGAAGTGAAAATTTAAGATTTTAGAAGGTGGATTTTAGATTTAAAAAAAGGCGGCAAATCGGATATTTGTCCGCCTTTCTTTTTAAATCTACATTCCAAAATCTAAGATCTACCCTCAAATCACATAGCCCTAAACCTTGGTGGTTCGATGCCATTTGAGCGGATGTAGGAAATGGCAGCTCCTCTGTGGTGGGTGGTGTGGTCGTCAATCAAGGCCAATGCTTGTCTTCTTGTTGCCGAGGTGCCAAAGACATCAACTGACTCTCCCATTTGGGCATCGGATAATTTTGAGGCGGTGGCTTTCACGTAATCATAGCAATTGGCAACAAAAGCTTTTATTTCAGCTTTAGAAGTTGGCTTTGCACTTAGATCAAAACTAGGCTTATCGCCGTTCAGGAACCTTTGACTCATTCCTGCCATTGCTGCTGACAAGTGGACGATTTGGTCAGTAAAACTCATTGCAGATTCATGCGGCTTGTATGCCAGTAAATCATCCGGCATTTTATCCACTACTTCAAGAGTAAACTGCTTCCCGTTTTCCCACTTGGCTACAAATTCAGTCAAGTTGTTTTGAGCATAGGAGATGGTCTGAACAAATAAAAATGCCATCATTCCCATAGCGATTGCGAAATTTTTTTTCACATTTTTCATAATTAGTGTTTTTAAAGTTTCTATAAATATCCATTATCCAAGGCTCAAATCAAACCAATTTGATAACTTTGAAACCATGTTAAGTATGAAAAGAATTTTCTTGGGCCCGCTTTTTCTCTTCCTGCTATCATCATGTGGAGGAGATTTTCTCCCTAAACCAAAAGGATATAATAGAATCGACCTGCCGGAAAGGGGTTTTATTTTACTTGACGAAGAAAAGCCTTATACTTTTGAATATTCCAAGAACGCTTCGGTAGAACCTGATTCGTTTAATTTGGCAGAGAAAAATTGGATAAACCTGAATTATAATGAATTGGGAGGTAAGGTGCACTTGACTTATCTTCCTTTGGATAGTAAAGGAAAGGACCTTAAAACGGTGATGAAGGACGCAATCAATCTTACTGCAAAGCATCAGATCAAGGCTTATGGCATAGAAGAATCGGTATTGCTTACTCCAAAAGGATATACCGGTGTAGTAGCAGAACTCAGCGGAGAGGTTCCGACACAGTTTCAGTTTTTTGTGACTGATTCGACCAGTAACTTTTTAAGGGGTGCTCTCTATTTCAATACCTCTATGAAAAATGATTCTTTGGCTCCTGTAATTGAATATATCAAAGTGGATCTGATCCATTTGATCAATACTTTGGAGTTTAAAAACTTAAATTTCCAATAAGATAAATTCTCTTTTTGCCAGTGATCGAATTATACCTTATTTTAAAATCACCTATGATATTTATTAATATCTGCCTACCGCAGGCAGGTTGGATATTAGTTGATATTGAACCTGAAATCACCCACTTACCCTGTATCGGATGATAGTAGAAATAATTGCAACTCATTGTGAAAATACCTATACAATTATCGCATCTTTTTCCAGCTCTTAATGATAATTATTCCTCCGACTATTGCGATGACGGTTGCGATAGAAGCTGAAACTACATTACCATAAATCCAGAATCCTACGGCAAATAAAGTAGCATAGACCATCACCGAACCAACCAACATCAATCCGATTTCCATGGGCAATTGACCCTGCTCTTGTTTTTCGGAAGGATATCTGTCCAAGAGTTTTTTCCAGCCAAAAGCTGCAGGTCGAACTTTTCGGTAAAAGGACAGCAGAATGTTATCTTTTTCGGGTTGTGTGAAAATTGTTACCAAAATCCAACCAATAGTTGTAATTCCAACACCATATAGCAATTTAAGGTACTCCTGATTTTCAGGAATACTGATCCATTGATATTTTGGGTTAATACTCTCAAAGAAAATAGCCACAACAAATGAAATGACCATGGCTGAGATTTCTGTATAGGCATTTATTCTCCACCAAAACCACCTAAGGATAAAAATTATCCCTGTACCAGCCCCAATCTGTAGGAGGATGTTAAATGCCTCTAAAGCATTGGAGAGCGCCAATGCAAGAAATGCCGCTAAAACCATCAAAAGAACTGTGGCGATTCTTCCGACCAATACCAATTCTTTGTCAGTCGCCTGTGGTTTCAAAAAGCGCAGATAGAAGTCATTGACAACATAAGAAGATCCCCAGTTTAGGTGTGTGGATAGCGTGGACATTACCGCGGCTATCAAGGAGGCAAGTACAATTCCGATCAAGCCAGTTGGCAAGAAAGTCAACATGGCGGAATATGCTAAATCATCTCCTAGTTTATCTACCGGGATATGGGGGAAAGCGGCTTGCATATCTGAGATATTCGGGAAAACAATCAATGAAGCGAGTGCAATAATGATCCAAGGCCAAGGTCTCATTCCATAATGGGCAATATTGAAAAACAAAGTAGCACCTATGGCATTTTTTTCATCTTTGGCAGAAAGCATTCTTTGTGCAATATATCCACCTCCTCCAGGCTCAGCACCGGGATACCAGGTAGCCCACCATTGAATCGCAAGGGGCATGATTAAAAGCGGAATCACCATGTTCCAGTCATTGAAGTCAGGAAGAAAATCCAATTTTCCAACCACATTTTCATGGGTCAACAGTTTATCCAAAGAACCGATCTCCGGCAAATCCAAAATATAAATTGCCGCACCGATAGCTCCGGCCATTGCAATAAAGAACTGGAAAAAGTCTGTTAACAAAACTCCTTTCAGACCACCCAAAGAACTGTAAATCACTGTGACCACACTGGCAATCAACAAGGTTTCTATGGGACTTAAGCCCAACATGATGCCGCCGATTTTGATTGCGGCAAGTGAAACAGTTGCCATAATTACAACATTAAAGAAAACTCCCAGGTATAAAGCCCTGAATGCCCTTAAAAATGCAGCAGGTTTCCCACCATATCTTAATTCGTAAAATTCCAAATCAGTCGTCAATTCTGACCGTCTCCAAAGCTTTGCATAGACAAACACCGTTAACATCCCTGTCAGCAAAAAAGCCCACCAAACCCAGTTACCAGAGACTCCGTTTTTTCGAACAATATCAGTCACCAGATTGGGTGTGTCTGCGGAAAAAGTGGTAGCAACCATGGAAACGCCCAATAACCACCAGGGCATATTCCTTCCTGAAAGGAAAAACTCCTTGGCGGAGGTTCCGGCTTTTCTTGAAGTGTAGACCCCGATCAGCATCGAAATCACAAAGAATGCTGCAATGATGGCCCAATCAATATAAGAAATGTTCATAGTCTAGGGGTTTTTTTAGGCTTATACTGGTTTGAAGTTTATTAAAAATTTTAATTTAGAATAATAAACTTCTTTAATAAATTTCACTAATGTAAAAAAAGAAATAATAATTGCAAAGTTACAAATAAAGCAATTTGCAAAATTGTTATCCACTTCTTTGTCAGTAACCCAATAATCTATTACAAATGGGTCGGAAGTCCGATGTCCGAAGTAATGGACATTTCACCTTCCTCGCGAGAATTATATCGAATTACCATTTTACTGGCATCATTGTGTACATATATGTTTTTTAATAAGAGTAATCGAAACCTGATAATTAATAATAATCAAATGGTAATGAATTCTTTTAATATTTAGTCAATACTTGTAACCAAAAATTTGGAAGGAAAAATATTTTAGTATTTTCGTGAGTCAAAAGGTATTATAATTGTAAAATCTTTTTTCAAAAAAATACTTATGAAAAGAATATTAGTTACCGGCGGAGCTGGATTTTTGGGTTCTCATTTATGCGAACTTTTGTTAAATGAAGGAAACGAGGTCTTATGCGTGGACAATTTGTTTACAGGCAGGAAAGTGAATATCCACCATCTGTTGGATAATAAAAACTTTGAATTTCTAAGACATGATGTGACCTTTCCATTATTTGTGGAGGTTGATGAGATTTACAATTTGGCCTGCCCTGCAAGTCCTGTACATTATCAATTTGACCCTGTTCAAACTACCAAAACGAGTGTGATTGGGGCGATCAATTTGTTGGGGTTGGCAAAGCGATTGAAAATAAAAATTTTGCAGGCAAGTACATCGGAAGTCTACGGAGATCCCGAAATACATCCACAGCCTGAATCCTACAAAGGTTCGGTGAGTACAACAGGTATTCGTGCCTGTTATGACGAAGGTAAAAGATGTGCTGAAACATTATTTTTTGATTACCACCGCCAACACAAGGTCAATATTAAGGTCATGAGGATTTTCAATACCTATGGTCCCAGGATGCATCCCAATGATGGTAGGGTTGTCAGTAATTTTATTGTTCAGGCCCTGAAAGGAGAGGATATTACCATGTTTGGTGACGGTAAGCAAACCAGGAGCTTTTGCTATGTAGATGACCTTATCAATGGGATGCATTTATTAATGAATTCTAGAGATGGGTTCACAGGACCGGTCAACATTGGTAATCCAGGAGAGTTCACGATGCTTGAGTTGGCAGAAAAAATCATTTTACAAACAGGTAGCAAGAGTAAAATAAAATTTTTCCCTTTACCTCAAGATGATCCTATGCAAAGGAAACCGGTCATTGATTTGGCAAAAAAGGAATTGGGCTGGGAACCGAAAATTAAGTTAGATGAAGGATTGGCAAAAACCATTGCTTATTTTAGAAAAGAACTTGATCTCTAATTATTATATAAAGAAGTTGAAGAAAATAGAGGGTTGAAATCAATATGGTTTCAATCCTCTATTTATGTATACTGAAAGTGAAATCAATGCAAATTCAAATATGAAAAACCCATCATTTTTGACACAACTCAATGATGCTTATGGGTTTCTACTACCTGGAGCGCAAATCCAAAAATTTGGTGATGGTCATATTCATAAGACCTTTTTGATTGATGATGGAGTTCGTCAATATATTTTACAGCAGTTCAATAATTCGGTTTTCAAAAATCCAGAAAGGATTTCCCATAACCATGCCATCCTCTTGGATCAAATAAATGCCAATCAATTACCCTTTGAACTGCCACTCCCGATACCAAATTTAAATGGCGAGCTCTTTACAGTCATTGATGGAGATTATTTCAGATTGTCTCCTTTTATAACAGGAAAATGCATCAATGAGGTAGATAATTCTCATCAGGCTTATTTGGCTGCAAAAGCATTTGCCCATTTTATTAAGGCTGGAATTCATATTGACGCGTCTTTATTTCAGGAGGTTATTCCAGGTTTCAATGATTTGGAGCTGCGGTACAATCAATTGTTGGAGGCATTAAGCAAAACCGAGAGAGAGGTTACGGGTGAGTTGCAAGTATTGGTGGATTTTTATCTTTCCCAAAAGGATTTGGTCGAAGAATATCTGTTTTGGAAAGAAAGGCTACCTCTAAGACTTACTCATAATGACACCAAAATTAACAACCTTATTTTTTCTGAAAATCTAAATAAAGTCATTGCCATCATAGATTTAGATACCCTGACGGCCGGTTATGTCTATTATGATTTTGGGGATTTGGTTAGAACTGTGGCTTGTACGGAGGGGGAAAATTCAACAAATTGGAATAACATCGATGTAGATCAAGATAAATTTGATGCTTTATTGAATGGATTATTAGAAATAGGAGATGGCACTTTTACTAAAGATGAAATCCAATCTTTATCCTTTGGTGGAAAAATGATGACTTGCATCATGGGGTTCAGATTTTTGGCCGATTATCTCAATGGAAATATTTATTACACCATCCACTACGAAGCGCAAAATCTGCACCGTGCCAAAAACCACATGCATTTGTTGATGGCATTGAGGAAAAGGAGGTGATACACACGTTCAACGAATTGATTTTTCAATGTAAATAGGAGTAATTTTTCATTCTTCAAGTGCAATTGTTATATTAAAAGATGAAAATTGAGACTTTGCTGTTTTTTGAACTAGCATAAGTTTTGGTAAGATTCTTTAAATCTCCATTTGGTCCAAGACCAATTCCAATTAGGCCCAAGATTTCCATCTATTCCCAAGACCTAAAAAAAATCAAGATGAAACATTACAAGCTTATTCTGAGTGCCATAGTTACGATCATATTTATCCTTGTGAAGCCAATTTTGGATTACTTTTTCGATGTTTCACATGGGTTTTTTTCAATACTATACAATCATAGTTCTATTTTAGTGACAATCAGTTTTACATGGTTTTTAATTCAATTAATTAAGACCTTAAAAGCTACCTACTTAAAAAGATATGATATAGAAAAAGAAGATAATCTAGCTTCACGAAAAGTATATACTCAGATTAACATTTTAACGAGAGTTGTCATTTTTGTGGTTGTTTTATTTGGGGTCGGGATGGTTTTGCTTTCTTTTGAGAGTATCAGAAAAGTTGGGATAGGTCTGTTTGCCTCGGCTGGAGTAGCTGGAATAATAATTGGATTTTCTGCCCAAAAGGCAGTTGGGACTTTATTGGCAGGGATACAGATTGCAATTACACAACCTTTCAGAATCGAAGATGCAGTGTTGGTTGAAAATGAGTGGGGCTGGATTGAGGAAATCAATCTGACCTATGTGGTAGTGAGGATTTGGGATAAAAGGAGGTTGGTTTTGCCCACTACCTACTTTCTGGAAAAGCCATTCCAAAACTGGACCCGAAATTCTGCGGATATTATAGGTTCAATTTTTTTATACACTGATTATACCATTTCAATCCAAGCCTTAAGGGAAGAACTCACACGTTTATTGAATGATACCCCACTTTGGGACAAAAAAGTAAATGTGCTTCAAGTCACCGATTCCAAAGAGTCCACCATGGAAATAAGGATTTTGGTAAGTGCCAAAAACTCGCCCACAGCTTGGGACTTAAGAGTAGAAATCAGAGAAAAATTGATTGTATTTATTCAAAAAAATTACCCTGAAAGTCTCCCAAAAACAAGATTGGTTTTTGAAAATGGGATAAGCAACCCAACTAAACTTGAGGGATAATTCAGCCTTTAAAAAAAATAAATAGTTATCCGCTTCTTTGCCAGAAACCCAATATTTTAATACAGACAGGTAGGAAGTCGGATGTCCGAAGTCCGATGTACCGGACACTTCAGTTTCTAGCGAGAATTATATCGAATTACCTTTCTACTGGCATCATTGCGTAGATAGATGAAAAATTAGATTAGGTTACCTTCTTCCAAACTCGCTTTTGGCTTTCTCCAGAAAATTCACAAAATTCTGGATATTAGTGTCGTAGGATATCGGTTTGATGAGCAATTCCTCATTATGGTCCAAAATCACATAATAAGGCTGTGCATTGTTGTTGAATCTGGTGATCTGAAAATCGGCGTTTTGTTTCCCAATGGTTTTCTTCTCTTTGCCATCATATTCTGAAACAAACCATTCTGACTCAGGCAATTCATATCGCTCGTCGATATAAAGGGCGACCATCACAAAGTCATTTTTCAACCTATCCAAAACAAGTGGATCAGACCAAACTCTTGCTTCCATTTCACGGCAGTTGACACATCCATGTCCTGTGAAATCAATAAAAAGCGGTTTCCCCGATCTTTTGGCCGCTGCCAATGCCTGATCATAATCGAAGTATCCCTGAATGCCATGTGGGAAATGTAGGAGGTCGGCATACTTTGGAATATCATCCAATTTACTGTCATTGGACGCCATTCCCCTACTTTCCATCACATTAAAATCATGCGTTGCCATTGGTGGTAAATAGCCACTCAAAGCTTTTAAAGGCGCTCCCCAAAGCCCGGGAATCAGATATACTACAAACACAAAAGTGGAAATGGCCAACATCAATCTTGGGACACTGATGTAATCCATTGGAGTGTCATGCTTGGTTCGGATCTTGCCAAGCAAGTAAAGTCCCAACAAGAAGAATATTACAATCCATATCGCGATGTAGATATCCCTGTCCAACAATCCCCAATGGTAAACCTGATCTGCAACAGAGAGGAATTTGAAAGCCAAAGCCAATTCCAGAAAACCTAAAACTACTTTGACGGAATTCAGCCAACCACCTGATTTTGGCAGGGAATTCAGCCATTCAGGGAATATGGCAAACAAAGTAAAAGGAATGGCAAATGCCAATGAAAAGGCAAACATCCCGGCAATCGGCGTGATAAAGTCACCGCCCGCAGCCTTGATTAAAATGGATCCAACTATTGGCCCTGTACATGAAAAGGAAACCAATACCAAGGTGAAGGCCATAAAGAAAATCCCGGTCAAGCCCCCTTTATCTGCTTTTGCATCTATCTTATTTACAAAGCCACTCGGCAGGGTCAGTTCGAACATGCCAAGGAATGCAAAAGCAAAGAAAATAAAAACCAAAAAGAAAAAGACGTTAGGCGCCCAATGGGTAGAAAGCCAATTGGCAAATTCTGGCCCTTGAATCGCCGCTACTGCTGTACCTGCAATGGTATAAATGGCTATAATGGACAGTCCATATATTGAAGCATTCCGGATTCCTGAAATCCGGGATTTTGACCTACCTGTAAAGAAAGTCACCGTCATCGGAATCATGGGGAAAACACAGGGTGTCAGCAATGCTGCCAATCCGGCCAAAAATGCAATAAACATAAACCCCAATAGTCCTCCCTCACTCTCATTTTCATTGATGTCAATATATGTTCTTTCTTCCAATTCTAAAGCAGGGGCCGCTTCCGACACCTCAACTGCATCTTGTTCGGTGACTTTTTGAGTTGCTTGTTCATCGTCGTTCTCAATTTCAGTCACCTGGGAAGTGGGGGTTGTTCCAGAAGGTTTGGCGGAGACTTTTAATGTGAAATCTTCTTCAAAAGGGATGCATTGTCCAGTAACATCAGTACACATTTGATAATCAATAGATCCAATGATGTTGATGTTTTCAGCAGTTATTTTTATTTGCTGTTCAAAAGTGCCATTCCCGATAAAGTAAGTAACGTCTCCCTCCCAGATCTCATCATATTTTTTTCGTGGATTGATGGCTTTCAAGCTGCCAGCTAATTCGATTCCTTCGGATTTTTTGAGCGTCAATTCCGTTAACATTGGTCCCAAGTCGGGATCAAAGTCATTGGAATAGATGTACCAATCTTTTGGGATTTGGGCTTTGAATACCAGTTTAACCTCATCACCGACCTTAATATCCTTCTCCTCAATTTGTATATTCCATTTTGGGGGTGAAATGATCTGGGTAAAGCCAGCGGTACTGAAGAGTAATAAAAAGAAAAGAATCAGTGATTGTCTAAGATATTTTGCCATTTCGGTGTGATATAAGCGCAACTGATTGGTAAATGAGATTTTGGTGGAAATAGTTCATGGATTAAATTCTGGGAGGGGCACCAAGGAATCTTGGTGCCCCTCCCAGAATTTAAACTTATTTGAAAGCTTCTGATTTAAAATGTTTGAAGAAGAGGGTGATGGTTTCAATTCCAATGAGGTAATTTTTGACGCCGTAATGCTCATTTGGGGAATGTAGGGCGTC
>NZ_JBGSXS010000051.1:0-40983 GCF_041751335.1 Aquiflexum sp. | reverse complement strand
TACAGGATACTTCTTTCAAGCGCAAAAAGACTCCTTGGATATTGTTTAAATTCCACCAAAAAACTGATCATATGTTGTCTGACCCATTCTTCAGGGGTCAGAATCAAATACTTTTTTCTCAGGGAATCAAAAATGCTAAGTACTCCCTCTTTCTCCCTGATGTTGAATTTAAATTCAGGGAAATTGAGTGATTGCTGCATAAAAGCATATTTGTCCGGAATCATGGTGCAAATATGATGGGATTTTATAAATAACCGAAAATCCCCCTTCCCAGAAGATTGAAACATTTCTTAATCTTTACGATTAGATCATTAATTCAACCTATGAAAGGGTTGAATTTTTGTGAGAGTTTTGTACAAAAGACTAGGCTTGTTATGGAACTCATAGGAGGTATTTCGGATCGAAAGCAATGCCATGATCTTTAAGCAGTTGAATGTATTCATCAATAAAACTTACCTTTTTGTGATGTTCCTCCTGGTTTTTGATATAGTTGACAAGGTTGTCCAAAGAGGAGTAATTGTGGGTAAATGCAGCATATCCATCCTGCCAGCCTTCAAAGCCCTTAAAAAGATTGGTTGATTTTATCATGCTGGTGCAGGCAAGCTTGATATCTTTTATCAGACCTGCAAGGGATTGCGAGGGATGCAGAGAAGTTGCAATGTGAAGGTGATCCTCAACGCCATCGATCCTGTAAACATGGCAGTTTTTGTTTTTTAGGATTCCCATCATGTAGTTGAATAATTCCCTTCTAGGTTCCTTCAACATAATAGCCTTCCTTTTGTAAGGTGTCCAGATGATGTGGTAAACAATGGATGTATGTGTGCTCATGGTTCAAAAATTTATTGGTTGAATAATAAATTGAAAAAGGAATTTATAAAAGCCTTTTTAATAAGGCCTTAAATTAATCGGTTAAGTTTCTGAGTAACTTTTGGTTTTTAAGTTATGGGGGATAATTCAACCCCTACCGGGGTTGGTGGGTGGTGTGGAGTAGTTGACCTTTTATCCCACCGGATTGTCATCCGGGGCAAATAAACTAACGGTATTTAACCCCTGTCGGGGTTGGGCGAAGTGGCAAGAGGATGATCCCCTTTCATTTTAGCAATTACCAAAAAACCTATCCGATCAAAAGAACATTGGAAATAGATCCAATCCCGGAGGGATTTAATCCCTAAAAGGGTAGTTACCTCGGATGCCAATCAGGGGTCTAAAGCCATGACCGCGACCAACCCCGATAGGGGTTGAATTTTTTTAGAAAGTTTAGTTCAAATAGTTAAACTGACCAATCTTCAAAACTCCAAATAAGGCTTTAGCCTTTCCAGCCACTCTTCATTGAAGATTTTGATTTTGAGAAGGTCTTCCGCTTGGGAATAGGGGCCATGTTGGTCCCTGTACGCTACAATCACCTTGGCTGCTCCATAAGTCAAATATGGATGCTTTGCCAATATTGAAGCGTCCAATTGGTTAATAAGCAACTTATTTGCTACCCCAGGTTTAAAATCAAAGTATTCAAAAATCTTTTCCAATACTTCAGGGGTCATCCCATATACATCAAGCAACTGGTCTTTTTCATATAAGCCACCAATATTTTCCCTGAATTTAACAACTCTTCCAGCCATCGTTTGCCCAATTCCTGGGACAATCTGAAGGACAACTGAATCGGCTTCAGTGAAATCAAGTTTATTGAACTGCGGTGATCTGGATTTTTTGTATTGGCCCGCTTTACGAACCGTATCCTGTTCAGAATTCTTCTCAGAAATAAATGAAACAGGTTCATAGGGCATCCATCCAGCCTGAATCAGACTATCTGCTTTTTGAATATAATGCTCATATCTATTTTTATTTTGATGCCTGAGCAACTTATTGTATACAGAGGGAATCATATATAAAAGAAAGATTGCAGGGAAAACCAAAAGTAGCCCTCTCGACTCTCTTTGCGAAAATCCGAAATAGGACTTTAGAAAAAAGTAAATTTTAGCTTTCATAAAAATCAAATCTCAATCAAAAATCCAATATATAACTATTGATCGTTTCTATCAGGGATAATTTAATACAATTGGTTTTAATTTCCAATTATCCTGAATTTTGGAAATTGAAATGGTATAAAAAAAGTATTTGTTATTTAGACAGATTTTAAATTAGTATGACTATTGGTTAATTATTTATTTACTATTTATTAAGAATTAAATTTGTATCCGAATGAAGGTTGAAATGAAAAACAATTTTAGAGCTGTAAGTTTATCCCACAAAAATGCTCCCGTTGAAATTAGGGAAGTAATTGCGCTGGATGAAGGCTCTATTCATTCCCTTCTTGTCAAAATGAAGGATTTCTTCAGTATCACAGATACACTTATTCTTTCGACCTGCAATAGAACCGAGGTGTATTATTCCCATGAACTTGACTTAAGTACTGAAATCATCAAGTTGATAGGTTTGGAAAAAGGACTTCCCAATGTTGTGGATTATTTGGAGTACTTCAAAATATTCAATAAAGACAAAGAAGCCGTTGACCACCTTTTCAAAGTCTCCATGGGACTCGAAGCTCAGGTTGTAGGTGATATGCAGATATCAAATCAGGTTAAAAGAGCCTATCAGGTTTCTGCTGATCTTGACATGGCTGGTCCATTTCTCCATCGACTAATGCATACCGTTTTTTTTACCAATAAAAGAGTGGTACAGGAAACAGCATTTAGGGATGGGGCAGCCTCGATGTCTTATGCTGCTGTGGAATTGATAGAAGAATTAACTTCCAATATTTATCAACCGAGAATCCTTTTGATAGGTGTTGGTGAAATAGGTGAAGATGTTGCCAAAAATATGGTTCACATCCCCGAAGCAAAAGTTACCATTACAAACAGGACCTATGAAAAAGCAAAAGATCTCGGAGATGAATTGGGATTTGAAGTGATACCTTTTGAAGACTGTATTGAGGCCATGAAAAAGGCTGACGTAGTGGTCTCATCAATTATGAAATCCGAGCCTTTCATTACCAAAACTTTGGTAAAAGGAATGGATATTCCAAGCTACAAACTTTTTGTTGACCTTTCTGTTCCAAGAAGTGTCGAGACTTCTATTGAGGATGTTCCTGGCGCAATCTTATATAATGTCGATAATATCAGAAGTAAAGCTTCAGCTACTTTGGAGAAAAGATTGGCTGCAATACCACAAGTAGAAGAGATCATTGGTCAAAGCATTGATGATTTTTACAATTGGAAAAAGGAGATGATGGTATCCCCTACCATTAATAAATTAAAAAATGCGCTAGAGCAGATCCGTCTTGAGGAAATGGAGCGATTTTTGAAAAATGCTGATCAATCACAAATTGCTATTATTGATAAAATCACTAAGAGCATGATGCAGAAAATCCTTAAAGTACCTGTGGTACAATTAAGAGCAGCATGCCAAAGAGATGAAGCCAATAAAATGATTGAAATCATTTCAGATCTTTTTGATCTTGAAAAGGTCAATGAGAAGAAATCATAACCTTTTTTTTTAATTTACGCTTTAAATCGATTAATTATGAACTATCACCCAAATTGGATAGCGACCTTTGCATGTTCCCTATTTTTATTTTTGCAACTCACCGATATCTATGGTCAGACCTATGAGGTTTTTGACCAAAATCTCAAACTTAAATCGCGACTTGAATATGATCAAATAAGTATTTTAGGGGAGTCTGTCAGGATAAGTACATCAAATAATGAAATTAAACTGCTTAGCAAAGAATATAAACCATTTGTCCATTTAAAAGCAGAAAGGGTCATAGGTTACAATCAGCCATGGATCATCATTGAAGGCCCCAAGGGTAAGGGCGTTTTTCATGAATATGGCGAAGATATTTTATTGCCTGAGTATGATGATATTCAGACTTTTTACACGCTTATTTTAGCCAACAAAGGAAATCAATATTGGATTTATGATCATTCCTCAAGAAACACCTCCCCAATAGGCAGTTTTGATCATGCTGTAATGGCAAGAAATGGTCAGGTAATTGCCAAAACAGATCAAGGATATTATCTCCCTTTGTCAATAAATCCTAATCACTTGTATTCAGAAATAATAGAAGTGAATGATAATTTCTTAATCTCCAAAGAAGACTCAGGATTTGGTCTGATCAACCGAGATGGAGATTATATTCTACAACCTATCATCGATCATATTGTCCACGTAGAAGGTAATTTTTTTTATGCTTTTGACGGAAATCAATATATGTTGATCAGAGCACGGGAAGGAAAGGTTGACATTACTTATACCTCATACCATAAAATAACGCTGGAAGATGGTATGATGCTTGAATATATCCATGGGAAGCTCAGAAGGGTGATGAAAAATGACGGGATTCTATTGGATCAAACGGGTATGGAAAAAGTGTTCAGTGTTGGTAAAAAACATTACAATGTCCTACTGAAAGATAATAGAATTGGTTTGTTGGGACCGAATGGATGGATCATCAACCCAGTTGCCGGGAATATTGAAACCATTCTACTTGGCGCCGAGTCCCTATTTCCTGCAAAGAAATCCAATTTATTTGGATTTGTGAATCAATCGGGTGCTTGGGTTATAGAAAACAAATATCAAGAGGTCAGAAATTTTAAGGATGGAATGGCTGCCGTCAAGATTGAAGGTGGATGGGGATTTCTAAACAAGGAAGGAATCAAAGTCACCTCATCTGGATTTGACCAAGTTTCTGATTTTAATAACTCGCTGGCTGTAATTAAAAAAAACGGAAAATATAATCTGATTGACCAAAATGGGAATATGCTTTTCTTTGAAGGATTCGATAGAATTACTTCAGCCGTAGAAAATTACTTTATAACTGAAAACAACAATCTATATGGACTGATAGCCCCGAATGGTAAAGAAATAGTAGAACCCAAATTTCAGGAACTAAGAAGAGAAGATCTGAATAGGATACTCGTCAGGACGGGAAACAAATATGGTATCATTGATGAAAACGGAGATTATCTCCTTCCTGTTTATTATAAAAGTATCACTTTTGATTCTGGATCCGATCAAATATTGGCTGAGGACCAATATCAATTTTTCCAATCAGAACCTGAAATTTTGCAAGCCCCCATCAAAAAGAAAAAAGGAGAATAGCCTACAAAATTATAAAAATCAAAATCCCCGGTTGGTCACAGGGGACTTTGATTTTTATTCCATTTTGTAATTGACAACATTATTTTTTATCTCCTAAATTCCCTTTGCCTCCTTCAGTTCCACTACCTGAATCGGTACCAGCTATGGATGATCTCATTTTTGTATCAGATTGGATGTTTTCCATCCTGTAATAATCCATCACACCTAGTTTACCGGTTCTAAATGCTTCTGAAATTGCCTTTGGTATTTCTGCTTCAGCTGCAATCACTGTAGCCCTCATTTCGACAGTTCTTGCTTTCATTTCCTGTTCCAAAGCGACAGCCATTGCTCTTCTTTCTTCTGCTTTGGCCTCTGCGACTTTCAAATCTGCTGAGGCTTGATCAATCTGAAGTTTTGCACCAATGTTGGTTCCTACATCAATATCTGCAATGTCAATGGATAATATTTCAAATGCTGTACCAGCATCCAATCCCCTTTCCAAGACCAGTTTAGAAATTTTATCGGGGTTTTCAAGGACACTCTTGTGATTTTGAGCTGAACCTATTGAAGTGACTATACCTTCACCCACACGCGCCAAGATGGTCTCTTCTCCCGCTCCACCAACCAATTGGGCAATGTTGGCTCTCACAGTTACCCTTGCCTTTGCGATCAATTGAATACCATCAGCCGCTACTGCTGCAACATTTGGAGTATTGATTACTTTGGGATTTACCGAAATCTGCACTGCTTCGAAGACATCCCGACCAGCAAGATCAATTGCAGTTGCTTGCTTAAAACTCAGGGTGATATTGGCTTTATCTGCAGAGATCAATGCCCTTATGACATTAGGTACATTACCTCCTGCCAAAAAATGGGTTTCCAGATCATTGGTGGTAAGATTAAGACCTGCCTTAGTCGCAGTGATCATAGAATTGACAATAACACTTGGGGGAACTTTTCTGATTCTCATACCAATCAATTCCCCTATACCAACTTTTACATTGGAGAATATGGCTGTAATCCACAAGTTGACCGGGACAAAATAAAGAAATATAAAAAGCAGTATCAGTGCGGCAAACGCTGAAAATAAAATAAAAGCCGAATTCGATATTTCCATGATTTAATTGTTTACGATGATTGTATTGTTTTCCAATTTAGTAATAATAACTTTTGAACCGACAGGAATTAATCCTGAATTAGATTTTACTTCAAAAATTCTTTCAATAAACTCTGCTTTGCCTATGGGTTTCAGATCTGAAACAGCTTTACCTTCCATTCCGATCTCAAGACCCAACAGTCTACCATCAAATGCCCGACTTGTAATGGATTCTTTTAATGCAAATTTTTTCCAAACGCCGGAACGGAAACCATAGAATAAGACCGCAAAATTCAAGAGAACGGTGAGTCCCACAATTATCCAAGCTGTCTGTGATTCGAAGGAAATAAAAGCATAATAGATACCTCCTATAGTTACAAAAAGCCCGATAATTCCAACCAAGGTTGTTCCAGGAACGAAAAGTATTTCCGTTACTACCAGAATTACTCCAATTGCTAAAAGGCTGGTTAAAATAAGCCAAGTCATAAGGATTTTTTTTTCTGAAAATTATATTAAACGGTAATCTACTTCTTTGCCAGCAACCCAATATTCTACTTCAAACAGGTCCTAAGTCGGAAGTCCCCTGCCTGTCGGCAGGCAGGGATGTACCGGGCATTTGAGTTTCCTGGCTATAATTATATTGAATGACCATTTCACTGGCATCATTGCGTAGATACATATTAGAACAAATCAATAAGCACGAGCAAAATATACTCTTCCAATTGATGGATTGCCCGTTAAAATGCAGCTACCTGATTCTTCCCTCCTTTCCAAAGGAATGCAACGGATTGTCGCTTTGGTCAATTCTTTGATTTTCTCCTCAGTTTCATTGGTACCATCCCAATGGGCGGAAAGAAACCCTCCTTTCTCCTCAATCAATTTTTCGAATTCTTCCCACGAATTCACCTCAGTGGTCATTTCTTTTCGGAAATTTAAAGCCTTACTATAAATTGCTTCTTGAATGGTATCCATCAAATCGCTGATGTACTCTTCAATGACAATTTCGCCAAGATTTACTGTTTCCTTCGTCAAAGTATCCCTTCTGGCTATTTCCACGGAGTTATTTTCCAAGTCCCTTGGTCCCATTGCAACTCTTACAGGAACTCCTTTGAGTTCATACTCCGCAAATTTCCAACCTGGTTTATGCGTGTCTCTATTATCAAATTTAACAGAGACTCCTTTTGACCTCAATTTACCCATGATTTCATTGGCCTTTTCAGAGATTTTAGATAGCTCTTCATCTGTTTTATAGATCGGAATAATCACTACTTGAATGGGGGCAAGTTTAGGAGGCAAAACCAATCCATTGTCATCAGAATGGGCCATAATCAATGCGCCCATCAATCTTGTACTGGCACCCCATGACGTACCCCAAACATATTCCAAACCACCTTCTTTTGTGGCAAATTTAACATCAAAAGCTTTGGCGAAATTTTGACCTAGGAAATGCGAAGTACCTGCCTGTAAGGCTTTTCCATCCTGCATCATCGCTTCAATACAATAAGTATCTTCCGCACCCGCAAATCTTTCATTTTCACTTTTAACACCTCTAACAACGGGTAAAGCCATGTGCTCTTCAGCAAATTGTGCATAAATATTCATCATTTGAACAGTTTCCGCAATTGCCTCTTCTTTGGTGGAATGGGCCGTATGTCCTTCCTGCCATAGAAATTCTGTGGTTCTCAAAAACAATCGAGTCCTCATTTCCCATCTTACAACATTTGCCCATTGATTGACCAAAAGTGGAAGATCTCTGTAAGATTGAATCCAATTTTTGTAGGTACTCCAGATTACTGTTTCAGAAGTAGGTCTCACAATCAATTCTTCCTCAAGCTTGGCTTCAGGATCAACAATGACACCTTTCCCATCTTCAGAATTTTTCAACCTATAATGTGTCACTACCGCACATTCTTTGGCAAAACCTTCGACATGGGTAGCTTCCTTTGACAAATATGATTTGGGAATAAATAAGGGGAAATAAGCGTTAACATGCCCTGTTTCTTTGAACATTTTGTCCAATTGGGCCTGCATTTTTTCCCATATAGAATATCCGTAAGGCTTGATGACCATGCAGCCCCTTACAGGAGAGTTTTCAGCTAAATCTGCTCTTTTAACCAATTCATTGTACCACAAAGAGTAGTCTTCACTCCTTTTTGGCAATCCTTTACTCATAGTGTCTTTGTTGAAATCAAAAATCTAATTATCTTCGCTAATTACTGTAGGGGGCAAATATAAACCAAAATATTATAACCCTCTGATATAAGCCTCGTATATAAGACTAAATAGCAAAACCAAACAAATGAAAAACCTCAACAAAATATTGACCCTCGGAGCTGGAGCCATTGTAATACTGTCATCCTGCAGTACCAGCTACAATGCCATGAGAGGCGGAGAATCCGATGACCTCTATTTCATGGCATCAGATGCGCAAATTGCCACCGAATTTGCTGTCTCTAACAACAATCCTCAAAATTTTCAGTCTTTGAACGATATTGATGCTGCGCAATTTGAACAAGAAAATTTTTCCGCAAGAAACGTCAATCCTGAATATCTAGCCAAATATCAGTCCGAAAGTAATTCCGGAGATACAGGCACTGTTTACTTTGACGAAGCAGAAGGTCAACAAGAGGGAAATGTCAATGTATATAATAATTATTACGGTAGTGGAGCCGGACTTCCCGGTCAGGGATTCAACAACAGCCGTGTAAATTTCAATCTTGGATTCGGATTCGGATCTATGATGGGAATGGGTTGGGGTATGCCAATGTACGGAATGGGTTGGGGTATGCCAATGTACGGAATGGGGATGTGGGATCCTTTCTGGGGTATGCCAATGATGGGCTGGGGCATGCGTCCCGGTTTTGGAATGGGAATGGGCTGGAACTCAATGTGGGGTTGGAACATGGGATTTGGCGGAATGTGGGGTAATCCATGGATGAATCCTTATATGGGTGGCGGAATGTATGGTTGGGGAATGCGTCCAGGAATGGGCTGGGGAGCTCCCGGAATCGGATGGGGCGGTGAAGGTGGCCGTCAGGTCGTTAGAGGTGCAAGGCCTGGAAGAGGTTCAAGTTCAGCAGTGAATGGAACCCGACCTGGAACAAATTATCCTGCCACTACAAGGGCTGCAAGACGGGATGCTGTTAATTCAGACAGAAGTGTAGGATCTACATCAAGAGCAACAGGTCGTGATTTTAGCAGATCTCAAAATGATTACTACAATTCAAGAACAAATAGTAGAGTTGCAAATTCTGCTGCAACTGGAAACAGAAATGTTGGGTCAGCAGCAGCTACTAGACCAAGTAGCAGAACAGGAATAAATAACTCAACACCAAATTATAATAACCGCACAGGGACTACAAGGGGTTCATCTTATGGTAACACTAATAGAGGAACAACTTCACCTAGCTTTAATAATAGAAATACGCAGGGCACGAGAGGCACAGGAAGCCCATCTTATAACCGAGGAAACACAAATATGAATAGAACTGCTCCTTCCAGAAACATGCCTTCCCCATCAAGGAACACAATGTCTGCTCCAAGCAGAAGTTCTTCACCTTCGATGAGTTCACCAAGTAGAGGTGGTAGCATGGGTGGAGGAAGTACGGGAGGAAGCCGTGGAGGCGGAATGAGCTCCGGAGGATCTAGAGGAGGAAGGGGGAATTAATTCCCCTTTTTTTTTAGCCTTTAAACTGTAGAAAATCTGGCAAAAATTTTGATTGTGATCAGCTACCTTCGCTTTATTATTCTATAAACTATATGATTTCAGTAAAAAAGATATTCTTTAGCGCTATCGTTTTATCAGCAATTACGCTTGGAACTTCAAAGGCACAAATTGGCTATTTTGAAGATGCTTTAAGATTTAGTCAATTTAGGTCAACAGGTTCAGCAAGAATCATTGGACTTGGTGGTGCTCAAATGTCTCTTGGAGGGGATATTTCCAACATTCATACAAACCCTGCTGGTCTGGGCTTTTTTAGGAGATCTGAATTCAGCGTGACACCATCATTTGGTACATGGGTGACGGAATCAAATTATTTGGGGCAAATACAAGAAGAGAGAATTGGAAATTTTGCAATTCCTAATTTAAGTTTGGTAATCAGTAATCCAAAAGGCCCACTCAATACGGGTGCTTTTCGAGGAGGTTCGTTTGGTATCAGTTTCAATAGATCAAATCATTTCAACAGTCAGTTTGGTTATTTTTCAGATTTCGAGGGAGAAACCTCAATTATCGATTTTTTTCTTCAGGATGCAAGTGGAATACGTGAAAGCCAAATTGAGAATTTTGGGTTGACTGGATTGGCATATACCACGTTTTTGATCAATCCTATCACAGAAGATGCGAGTGGCAATCCCATAAGTGACCCTACAGAATATGATTCATTCGTTCTTGGCTTTCCGTTTCAGGACGAAACTGTGACTACCGAAGGCCGAACCAGCCAGACAACAGTTTCTTATGGAGCTAATTTCTACAATAAAATATTCGTGGGTGGTGGGGTTGGACTTACGTCCGTAAATTATACTTCGAGAAAAAACTATGGAGAAGAATTTTTTGATGACCCATTGATCACGACTACCATCGATGAATTTTTAAATGTTTCGGGTTTTGGAGCAAATATCAATTTAGGTGTAATCTATAAACCTATAGATCAATTGAATTTAGGTTTAAATTTTCAATCCCCGACATGGTACACCTTCAATGAAAGATATGAAGCAAGAATGGTCAATGAATTTGACAATTTCTTTTTTGAACCTGAAAATATAACTCTTGGTAGAGAAGAAGCAAGTACTCCAGTTGTAATTGGAAGATACAATCTCAATACACCACTAAGATTAAGTGGTGGTGCCACCATATTTCTTGGTAAAAATGGTTTTATCACTGCTGATGTAGATTACTTAGACTACAGTGCCAGCAGAATCAATTCCAGGGATTTTAATCCTAGCGGTGATAATCAGGAGATCCGTAGATTGTTTGGAACTACTTTTAATTATCGGGCGGGTGCCGAATTCAGATTTGATATGTGGAGGTTAAGAGGAGGATACAGTTATTACGGCGACCCATTTGTAAACAGTACTTTTGACAGAAGTACACAACAGTTTTCGGGAGGTGTTGGCGCTAGGTTCAAAAAAATGTATATAGACTTTGCACTTTCTGCAAGCTATTTTGATCAATTGTATAATTCTTATCCTGTAATTGAGGGAGGTCAAAATTTCGGACCATTCACTGAAATCAGCCACAAAATCACAACAGGCTCTTTGACTTTCGGTTTTAATTTCTAAAGTAGGTCAAAATTTCAGACATCAAATGCTCAGTGGAAATATTATCACCACTGAGCTTTATTTTTGCCTGTTGATAGTAACTTTCCCGCTCAGCCTCAAGGTTTTTTAATTTTAGGATGATTTCTCCTTCATCTAATCCTGCAAACATTGGTCGTTTCCCTAAATGGTCGCTATGCAGTCTGTGAAAAATTTCATTTAAAGAGACATCCAAAAAAATGGAGACAGATTCTTTATTGATCAAATCCATGTTATCGTTGAAACAAGGAGTTCCTCCTCCTGTTGCTAAAACAAATCCTTCAATCTCACTAAGGCACCTTTCCAGGTAAAAGCTCTCCAAGTCTCTAAATTTACCCTCCCCTTCTTCCGCAAAAATCTTTTCGATAGATTTCCCTGTTTCTTTTTCAATTACTTGATCCAAATCCACGAAGACAAAACTAAGCTGCTTTGCAAGTTTCTTTCCAAAGGTAGATTTCCCTGAACCAGGCATTCCGACCAAAACTATTTTTAATGGTGTTCTCATCGACCAAACAAACCCTTGACTTCTTCTGATGTGGGCGTATTCCTGAAATGATATTTTTTCAGAACTACCCCTTGATCTAATAACATAATTCCCGGATTTGATCTCATGATGGTTTTGATAACTGTAGCGTCTCCTTGATAACCTTCAATTCCCCATGCCCTTGAACTTATCAACCATTCTATCTCATCCTCGGAGGAAGCTGCCACTAATAAAGGTATGATTTCCGTTCCTTTCAAGCCTGCAATCATAGCATCGATCTCCTCTAAATAAGAAGTATTGAGTTTGCTCATATTTGTTACCAAAATCACTGCCTTTTTCCCTGTAAGTATTTCATCTGTAAAATCACCATCTGCATTCCAGACTGCAAAATCTGAGATCTTTGGAAGGGCATCCTCATTGACAAGTGTCATTTCAACAAATTCATAGGAATCATCAGCGGGATATTGATCGAAAACGAATTCCTGCCCATCCTTTTTCATAACATAATTATATTGAAGCTGGGCAGATGGCTGCATGGCAACAGGAATATTGACCCCTTCCTTATAAGCCCTAAAATCAATAAACGGAAGATTCCTGATGGCTGTAATAGCGATCCCAACTGAAACAACCAAACTTATCCTTACAGTCCATGTGGCCCAAGGCTTACTTTCATTAGAAAGATCTTTTCGGAAGAAAAATAATACCCCAATCAAAATCAATAAAATAACATCTTTGGTAAAAGACTCCCATGGTGTCAATTTGATTGCATCACCAAAGCAACCACAATCGGTCACTTTATTGAAATACGCTGAGTAAAAAGTCAAAAACGTGAAGAAAACTATAAGAATGCTCAAAGCCCATACTGTAAACTTTAACCTGACTCCCAATATCAACATGATTCCGAGAACCACTTCAGCTACAACCAATACTACTCCTAAGGGAAGTGCGATATCTTTGAAGATGTAAAAGAAAGATGCTATATCATTAGAAAACACATCAAAATATTCTTCTAGCTTGATAGCAGTCCCCACAGGGTCATTTACTTTGATCAACCCTGAAAATATGAATAGGCCACCTACAAGTAGCCTGATAATAAATAAAATCCCTTGCTTAATCATGGTATCCTAATTTGATAAGGCAAAACACTGCATAATTGATCATGTCTTGGTAATTGGCCTCAATCCCTTCTGAGACCAAAGTCTTGCCAAAATTATCCTCAATTTGTTTAAGCCTGTATATTTTCATTAATATGATATCTGTCATAGAAGAAACCCTCATGTCTCTCCAAGCTTCATTGTAATCATGATTTTTGTTTTCCAAAAGCCCCCTTGTTGCATCTACCCAATGGTCATACATCGGATCAATTTCTTCAAAATTCAATTCAAACCTGTCATCTTCTTTAAGACTAATCTGTATCAAGGCTATTAGACAATAATTGACAATTCCGACAAACTCATCGACGATTGGGTCATTTACTTTTTGGTTGCCTTTTTCTTGGATAGACCTTATCCGTTGGGCTTTGATAAATATTTGATCTGTGATGGATGAAATTCTTAATATTCTCCATGCAGTGCCATAATCAATGGTTTTCTTCTTGAAAAGTTCTTTACAAAGGTGGATAACTTGATTATATTCGCTTGTGGTTTGCCTCTTCAAAGTATTTCTGTTTAATGGATAATCATTTGCCTTTTTCTTCGAAAACCGAAGATATATCTTTTAGTCCAAAAATAACACTTCAATCAAAAGGAAAGCTGTTTTTGTTAAATGAGCCATGGGTATTGGGCATTTTAAACCTAACTCCTGATTCATTTTACTTGGGCAGCAGGATAACATCAGGATCTGATCAGGTACTGAATCTGGCTGAAAAAATGATAATCGATGGTGCTGATATCTTGGATATTGGAGGCTACTCGAGTAGACCTTCAGCAGATTTTGTTTCGGAAGAGGAGGAATTAAAAAGAACCATTGGTGCCATTGAGCAATTGAAAAAACATTTCCCAAATTCTCTGCTTTCAATTGACACATTCAGGTCTAAAGTAGCGCATGAAGCCGTAATTGCAGGTGCAGACATGGTCAATGACATATCTGCAGGAGAACTTGACCATGGTATGATTCCTGCTGTTGGAAAACTCTCTGTGCCATACATTGCCATGCATATGAGAGGAAATCCAAAAACTATGCAAAAGGAAACTGCATATGAAAACATTATTTTGGAAATAATGAATTATTTCTCCAAAAAAATGAAAGATTGCAGGAAATCTGGCATAAAAGATGTAATCATTGATCCTGGATTAGGATTTGCCAAAACTTTGGATCAAAACTATTGGATTCTCAGAAATTTAGCTTATTTTAAAACAATTCAAGCCCCCATTTTAGTTGGGTTATCAAGAAAATCTATGATTTACAAAAAACTTGGTAGCCAACCTGAAAATGCCCTGAATGGAACTACAGCACTTAATATGGCGGCACTCATAAATGGTGCGAACATTTTAAGGGTTCATGACGTGAAAGAAGCTAAAGAAACAATAAAACTATATAAAGAACTCTACCCTTGACACTACTTTTCAGAATCGGATTTTTGGAAATATCCATCGTAAATATCATAGATATTACTTTGGTCAGTGTGTTATTATATCAGGTTTATAAATTATTGAGAGGCAGTGTTGCCATAAAAATTTTTTTAGGATTTCTGTCGATCTACTTGGTTTACTTGATGGTAAGTGCTTTGAGAATGGAGCTCCTTTCCATCATCTTAGGACAGTTTATGGGTGTAGGTGTCATTGCCGCCATCATTATATTTGCTCCGGAAATCAGAAAATTTCTTCTCATCATCGGAAGAACTTCTTTTCTTTCAAATGAAAACTTTCTTCAGGAACTCCTCTTTTGGAGAAAAAGAGAATCACAGGCATTTAATATCAATCCCCTAATAGAAGCTTCCAAAAGTTTATCCGGCACCAATACAGGTGCATTGATGGTCATTTCCCGAAACTCTGAATTGAAATTCTATGCCGAAAGCGGGGACCTCCTTGATGCAGTGATTTCCAAAAGGTTATTGGTATCCATATTCAATAAATACAGCCCATTGCATGATGGCGCAGCGATAATTTTTAATGGGAAAGTTAAAGCAGCGAGGTGCATTTTACCGGTTACGGAAAGAGATGTACCAGCCCAATTTGGGCTTAGACACAGGGCTGCAATCGGTATGTCAGAAGCAACAGATACCTTGGTATTGATTGTTTCTGAAGAAACCGGACAGGTTTCTTTGTCAAAAAACGGTAAAATACTGCATAACCTTTCATTCCAAGAATTGCGGGAAATGATCAACGATTACCTTACAGGGGTGGATATAGACGAAAAATTTGAGCCTATATCGATATATGAGAGAAGTAAACTCAAAAAAACAACTCCAACAAGTGCTTAACACAAAACGGCTCTGAAATTGAATTTCAGAGCCGTTTTAACAAGTACCTAATGATTTATTCTATTGCAATTTTTTGACATTTATCGCATTAGGGCCTTTCTTGCCATCCTTAAGATCGAAGGTTACTTTGTCATTTTGGGCTACTTTGTCGACCAGACCTGTGGCATGGACAAACACATCACTTTGGGATTGGTCATCAACGATAAATCCAAATCCTTTAGCATCATTGTAAAATTTTACTGTTCCGGTAAGCATGATAAATATTATAATTACGTGGTTAAATGTATTTTAAATGTAAATATACTTCATGAAAAAGCAAAATTTATTTTGTTAAATTGGCTAAATGAAAAAGCTTGTTATTATCCGTCATGCAAAATCATCCTGGGATGATGCCTTTCTCGATGACCACAAAAGACCCTTGGCCGAGCGTGGATTGAGAGACGCACCTAAAATGGGGAGTCGTCTAAAAAAAGCGGAAATTTTCCCAGATGCTATAATTTCCTCTGATGCAGAACGAGCGAAAACAACCGCAATCATTACAGCCGAAAAGCTTGATTTCCCTGTACATAAAATCCGTTTTACCCCAAATTTATTCCACGCTTCAGCTTCAACAATCCTATCTGAAATTCGAAAAACAGATGATTCAGTCAAAACTTTGTTTGTTTTTGGGCACAATCCAGGTCAAAATGACCTGATCTGGAAATTGGGTGGTGAAATAGATAACCTACCTACCTCAGGCCAATTTGGCTTCAAATTCGATGTAGATAAATGGTCTGACGTAGACAGTAAAAATGCTAAGGTTTGGTTTTTTGATTACCCCAAAAAGGGATAGACTTATCAACAACAATCACCTGTGATAAACACCTGCATTTTTGATAGTATCTACAGGCAATGTCTTCAAAATGTTTTTTCGAAACCTATAATTTAATGGGTGAAAAATATTTCCAAATACAGTCCAAGGCAATGGATAATTGACATTTCTGCCCTGAATCCTGTAAGTAATTTTTTTTAGGTTTCTTGAAAAAAAATTGTTGGTTTCAATCTTTTTTTCTCTTGGATGTGTTCCAGGAAACTTTTTTAAGAGGTCGAGATTTTCTTCAAGATAAGCTTCCATATTTTCTATCAATGCTTTTGAAATTGGAGTATTGGCCCTTCCGATCCATGATACTACTGAAATCAATTCCCTCCACAAGTCAGGCATCCACCTTCCATCTTCATCATGAATCCTTGCCGGTCCGCCATCTATTTCAGGTTTTCCGACCATATAAACTTGGGGATTTAAAAACTCTTTCCAAACTTCTGCAAAACTTACTTCTGTAGCTTTGACATCATGCCACGCTCCACCATAATGATGCAATAGGTAGGCTCTAATATAATCTGACTGATGTACAGCACTCAATAAGGGAAAAGCAGAATGTAAAGGAAAATCTTTAAGTATAAATTGCTCAAGATTTTCAGGAGTTACCAAACATACAGGTACACCAATATGCTCTCTCATCATCCTAAAACTTAAGGCCCTTGAATCCTTCATTTTTTCACCTGACCAAAAACACCAAACCACTTTTGGTACTCCATGAACCATTTCCAGTTCAAGAAACTCTGATTTGTTTTTGATTAGCTCGGACATAACCAAATATGGTAAGTTTTGGAATGAAAATTTTAAAAACTTAAAATTCTCTTACATCTTGAAGGACTTCCGGGAATTTATCTGGATTCTTAATCAGAAAAAGCAATTTTTCTGCAGCGTGTTGGGGGCTGCTCAATTGATTATTTTCCTTCAAAGTTTTGAATTTTTTTAGTGAAGAAAAGCTTTCCTCAGATGCTGACCTAATTGCTGATTGCATGTCAGTATCCACTACTCCGGGAGCTACCGAAAAAAACCTAATGCCACTTTTATCCAACTCCGCTTCCAACTGGGCGGTTTTTGTCAGCATATCCAATGCTGCCTTAGAGGCAGAATACCCTGACCAACCATCAATTGATTTTTTAGCTGCACCAGAACTAATATTCACAACTATTCTTTCCGAATTGACCAATTCCGCGTAATTTCTGACAAATACATTCATCATGATAGCTGGTGCTATTGTGTTGATTTCAAAAATATTCTTGAAGCTTTGGTCATTCAAATTACCAAAATGATGTATTTCTCCTATCCAACCTGCATTGTTGACCAAGACAATTTTCTTGAATTCTTTTTTCGGGAATATTTCATCAACTCCATTTATTAACTCATCTATTTGCCCCAAATCAATTTCCAAATGGGTAAAATTTGGATTTTCTTTCACCACTTTTGACCTGGAAATTCCGATGACCTCACAATCTTCTTCCAATAGTATAAGGTCAACCAAAGCCTTCCCTATTCCTTTACTTGATCCTGTGATGATATATAATGAAGACGAGGACATAGCTTTATTTCGTTTTTAAAAATAAAAATGCCCAATCTCTATTTTTAATTAGGATTGGGCATTCATAGTAGGTTAAAGTATATATTGGGAAAGATCTCTGTTCTTCACTAATGAACTCAATCTTTCCTCCACCATTTCTTTGGTTATCATGATTTTGGAATTTGCTTGGATCGTATCAGGTACGTCAAAAAGGAAATCATTCAACAAATGACTCATAACGGTATGCAACCTCCTTGCACCTATATTCTCAACATCCTCATTGATTTTGAAGGCCAGTTTTGCAATTTCTCTGATTGATTCATCATTGAAATCCAAAAAGACCTCCTCTGCCTCAAACAATGCCTGATATTGCTTGGTCAAAGCATTTTTTGGCTCTTTCAATATCCTGTAAAAGTCGTTTTCTGTTAGGCTGTTAAGTTCAACTCTGATCGGAAAACGTCCCTGAAGCTCTGGGATCAAATCAGAAGGCTTGGCGACATGAAAGGCTCCCGCTGCTATAAAGAGCACGTGATCTGTATTGACTATCCCATATTTGGTATTGACTGCACTACCTTCTACGATAGGCAATAAATCCCTTTGTACACCTTCCCTACTAACATCGGGGCCACTTCCTCCTTTTCCACTTTTTGAAGCAATCTTATCGATTTCATCAATAAAGATGATACCTTTATTTTCCGCCAATCTGAGTGCCTCTTCTTTTACCTCATCAAAATCAACCAATTTGGAGGTTTCCTCTTCCATCAGGATCTTCCTGGCCTCGGCAATGGTCACTTTCCTTCTTTTAGATCGTTTTGGCATCATGCCCGAAATCATATCCTGTAGGCCAGCCATACTGGCATCATCCATCATACCGTTTCCGATCATTCCAACTCCTACTGGTGGACTTTGTTTGACATTGATTTCGATTTTTCTGTCTTCCATTTCCGCGTTTTTCAATTTTTCCCGAAAACGGTCCCTTGTGCGTTCATTGAGATCATCTTCTGATACGAGTTCAGGTGTAAAATCACTGGAAACTGAAGTCGTAGGTCGGGCGAAACCTGCCGTTTTCACTGGGGGAATCAAAATATCCAAAATGGCCTCCTCTACAGCGAGAGTGGCTTTTTCCTTTACCTCTTCATTTTTCTTATCCTTGACCAAATGAACCGCTTGTTCAACCAAATCCCTAACCATACTTTCCACATCCCTTCCTACATAGCCCACTTCAGTAAATTTGGAAGCTTCTACTTTTGTAAATGGCGCATTGGCTACTTTGGCCAATCTCCTTGCGATTTCTGTTTTACCAACTCCTGTGGAACCGATCATTAGGATGTTATTAGGGACAATGTCTTTTTGAATGTCACCTTTCACATTCATTCTCCTGATCCTATTTCGGAGTGCAATGGCTACATTTCGCTTGGCGTCATGCTGTCCGATGATATATTTATCAAGCTCTCCCACAATTTGCCTAGGGGTTAGCTCATTGATTTCATTCCTCATATTTTTATCTTTAAAACGTTCTCCATTCATTAATCGAGGTGGAAATTCCAAAAACATTGGAACCACCCGGTATATTGTAAAACATCCTGGAATAGGATAGTTCAAACTTTTTGACCTTGAAAGCAAAGCCTCCTGAAAAGCCTCCTGCACCTGCTCCGGTAGAGGTTCCAAATTCCTTTCTTATCAGGTGATTGTAGCCCAAGCGAACTGTGAAATTCTCACTTGGCAAAACCTCAACCCCAAGTACAGCACGCCTGAACATCTTATCAACTAATGACACATTCTCTCTGTTTAATGAAGGGTCAGGAAGAAAGAAATCCCGTTCCCTTCCATTCAGGTTTTTTAATGTGAGATGAAACCTGAATGGCGCATATTCAGGCTTGAAACTCCCCCCAAACCGAACATCAAATGGAAGTTGAAGCTTTTGACCCTCAATGTAAGTACTCATGTTAAACCCAAGATTTCTTACATTCAGCCCAAAAACCAAGTCTTTTTCGGGATGATGGTAATTAACCCCAAAATCAAATACCATGGCATAAGCCTGATAACCTTCCAATACAGAGCCAAGAATCTTAACATTGGCTCCATACCTGAATACGCCCATTTTTTGAGCATATCCAACAGCAAAAGAGAATTCATTGGCTCCAAAGTCACCTGTGGAAATTCCTATGGGATCAAAGCCTTCAAAATTCCCGTAATCAAAATACTGTAAGGCTACTCCGAATACACCACCATTTGAAGCCTGAAAATTATACCCCATAGTCGCCACATTGATCCCACCCGGAAAATTGAGGTAATGAAATGCCGGGGTATTTATGGAAACACTATCCAATAATGCAGGATTTGAGGTAAACATCAACACATCATTTCCTGATGTAATATTCACGCCTCCCAAACCCGCCAATTTGGTAAAGGAAGGATTGTCAATGAAATTATATGCCGATCTGGAAGTTTGGGCATTTGCTTTATGTTGAACCATCGAAAAATAGCCCAAACCAAAAACCAAAATGTATTTTAAATACTTACCCAAATTGTCTTCAGCCTTTAGATTTCAAATTGATTGACAGCATCAGGATTCAAAAGCAATGGTCTGAACTTCCTTCGGAAATCTGAATACCATTGCATCTTCCACCTTGGTTTTCATCAAAGCTATCTCCAATACCTCCTCAACCTTATCTACAAAATGGAACTGAACACCTTTAATATATTCTGCATCAATTTCTTCAATATCTCTTCTATTATTCTTGCATAGAATAATATCTTTTATTCCAGCTCTTTTTGCAGCAAGAATTTTTTCTTTTAATCCCCCAACAGGCATTACTTTACCTCTGAGGGTAATTTCCCCTGTCATGGCTAGCCTGGATTTTACCTTACGTTGGGTATAAATTGAAGCCATGGCTGTCAACATAGTAATCCCGGCAGAAGGACCATCTTTAGGTACCGCTCCAGCTGGCACATGGATATGGAGGTCATATTGATCAAACACCCTTTCATCTATCCCCAATTTAAATGCTTTAGATTTGAGGTAAGATAGTGCAGTCATAGCTGATTCTTTCATCACTTCACCTAACTGACCTGAAAGGGTTAATTTCCCTTTACCCTTGCTCAGAGAAGTCTCAACAAAGAGAATTTCTCCTCCAACTGATGTCCAAGCAAGGCCGGTAACCACACCTGCTACGCTGTTATCCTGATAAAACTCTTTATCAAAAATTTCACCACCTAAAATTTTCCTAACAATTGAGGTACTGATTTTTTTGGTATATTCTTCTTCCATAGCAATAGACTTTGCAACGTTTCTCACCACTTTACCTATTGCTCTTTCCAAACTCCTAACACCCGACTCACGGGTATAATCCTCAACAATCTTAACTACCGCAGCTCTATCAAAAACTATGTCTTTGGCTTTTAATCCATGCTCTTTCCGTTGCTTGGGAATTAAATGCTTTTTGGCAATTTCAATTTTTTCTTCCAGTGTATAACCTGTCACCTCAATCACTTCCATCCTATCTCTCAGTGCAGGCTGTATAGTATCCAAAGAATTGGCTGTAGCGATGAAAAGGACTTTGGATAAGTCATATTCCACCTCAAGATAATTGTCCACAAAAGTACTGTTCTGCTCAGGATCTAAGACCTCTAAAAACGCAGATGAAGGATCCCCTCTAAAATCAGAACTTAGCTTATCTATTTCATCTAGAACATACACAGGGTTTGAAAACTTCACTTTTTTCATGTTCTGTATGATCTTACCTGGCATGGCCCCCACATAAGTTTTCCGGTGTCCTCTGATTTCAGCCTCATCATGAACTCCACCCAATGACATTCTCACATATTTTCTTCCTAATGCCCTGGCTACTGACTTTCCCAAAGAGGTTTTCCCCACTCCGGGAGGACCATATAAGCAAAGTATTGGACCTTTTAGGTTATTCTTCAACTTCAATACAGCAAGGTATTCTATTATTCTTTCCTTTACTTTTTCCAAACCATGATGGTCTTTGTCCAGAATAGTTTTAGCTCTCCTCAGATCAAAGTTATCCACGGTATATTCATTCCAGGGAAGCTCTACCAGTGTTTCCGCATAATTAAGGGCAATTGGATATTCTGCAGCAGATGGATTGATACGTAATATTTTATCCAACTCTCTGTCGAAATGTTTGGCAACTTCTTTTGACCATTTTTTCTTAACTCCTTTAGCACGCAGTTCTTCTACTTCCTTTTCAGGACCTTCCTCACCCAATTCCGTCTGAAGTACCTTCATCTGCTGTCGCAGGAAATAATCTCTTTGCTGTTGGTCTATATCTGTATGTACTTTCTTTTGGATTTCGCTTTTCAATTCCAACATTTGGATATCCTTCATCATGAATTCCAACAGAAGCGTAGCACGCTCCACACCATCATTGATTTCAAGAAGTCTTTGTTTGGAATCAACTGGAGCATTGATATTGGATGAAAGGAAGTGGGTCAAAAAAGCAGTGTTATCTATGTTGTCCAAGGCCACTTGGGCTTCTCGGGGTATTTCAGGATTAAGATGCAAAATTTTTGCGGCTGCATCTTTTAAGGACTCCTCAAGTGCTTGGATTTTTTTGCTGTTTTTAGGAAAATTCTCCTCGAGGTATTCTACCCTAGCCGTGAAATAAGGATCTTCGGTCAAAGGTTCCAATATACTGAACCTCTTTTTTCCCTGAATAATGATGGTTGTGTTTCCATCAGGCAGCACAATCATCTTGATGATTTTTGCCAAAGTGCCTACATGATATATGTCTTCCCATGATGGGTCGTCGTTTTGAGGATTGATCTGTGCACAGACACCGATCAGTTTGTTGCCCTTTTGGGCTTTTTTCACTAACCTGATAGAACGCTGTCTTCCGACTGTAATTGGAATCACCACACCAGGGAATAAAACGGTGTTTCGTACTGAAAGAATGGGGACTTCTTTGGATAGGTCTTCCGGATGTTGTTCCGAATCTTCCTCATCATCAGTGATGAGTTGGATAAGGTCGCCTTCTCCCGCGTAATCGCCTACCATAAATGATTGATATAATTGGTTTTCGTAATTGTTCATAAAGGACAATATGACAGTTAAAGTGCCACGTTATTTATTAAAAGAAACAAGAACCTTCAAGTTAACAAGGTTCTCACCATAAAATCAATGTATATGCCAAGGTTTATTTAAGTACAAATTGGCAGGTTAATAAGAGAAGTATTCGGGGTCGAATTCCAAGAATAACCTTGAATTGTTATAGGCATAAAATTTATCTCCACTTTGAAAAGAAAGAACTATATCATAATTATGGAAACTATATCCCCACAGATTTGAAACATACGCCTCTTCGAGTGTAGTCAGATTTACACGCAATACACCTGAAGATGTAAGTAAATAAAGATTGTCTTTGATCACAAATATTTCATTGGATCTAGTAATTCCACCAGGATTCAATTCTTTGACTCTGGGATATGTTTCTGAAACAGGGTCAAACTTCATCAAAGAAACACCAAAAGTCCCTTCATATTCCTGACCCAACAAATACAATTCTCCATTATACCAGAAAGGAATATATCTTCTGATATAAGGATCTGTTTTTATCATATTTTCGAACTTTTCCCAAACTCTATTTTCAAAGTCATATCGCCACCTATCATTTACCTCTTGATAACCAATCCCATCAGTCCATGAAAAGCCTCCATCATAATACAGATATTTATCAGTTGCAAAAACAGCCAAAGGATAAGTTGAAGTTGTTGGGATATTCTCCAGTTTAACAAGTCTTTCGGTATTTGTATCAAATTCAAAAAACTCGGGGTTCCTGAGGGGATTGAATGAATTTCTGGATGCAGAGTATATTTTCCCTTTTGGACTTGATATCGCAAATATTGATGCCAAATCAAATGTACTTTGTCCGTTACCAGTGACAAACACGAATTCCTTTGTTATGGGATTCATTTTAAAAACTGACTTTTCTCTAAATAAGTATCCAACATCGCCTACCGAAACACCTCGCCCTTCTATACCATGACCTGGCCTAAAACTCTCCGGAATCATCATAAAAGGAATGGAAGCATCTTTAAATCTCACCGTGACAAAGTTTTGGGATCTTACTCCTGCATTATTCATGTGAATTTTCATTTGCCTTCCCATTGGCCTATACTGTCCATCGAAATTTAAGGTTATATCCCCTCCTTGAATATTCACAGGATAGATAACAGCATCAGGTACATCTACAATAAATTGATTGTAATAATAAAAGTGTGGATTAGGATTGATAGTCTTTACAAGAATTGATTCCCAAGAATAAATTTCAAATTCCTGACCGGGTTCCAATTCACTGGGATTTATTTTGACAAGATTTGTTATTTCAAATTCCTGACCTCTGATTTTAAGCACAATTTTTGGCAATTGATCCACAAATAGTGCTGTTAGCCTAAAACTGATTCTGTTTTTGGTTGATTCAATTATTGGTAGAGGATATTTTACATCGTTAATCTCATTTTTATATTCTATTTCGGAATTCAGGTATCCCAGAAAATCCCCATGTATATAAACTATTTCATTATAGTTTTTTTCTTGCAAAGGAGATTGAAAAATCTGGGGCCTTTTGAACGCTACCATTTTTTGCACGATAATCTCTTTTTCGGCAATTTTGATATAAAAATCTATCGGTTCCGGATTAATTGAATATGAAGCGACATCAAAGGGTCCCGGTAAAATAAACCGAAAATAATCATCAGTAACCTCAATGATTCTAGCTATATTATCTCTTACCCACACCGAATAATTTTCAGGTCTCCTGCTAAAGTTTTTTCCAAATACGGTGACCGTATCTCCAAAATATACTTCTTGAGGTAATTCTATTTTCTCAAATATAAATCCTGCCGAACCTTTACTGATGAATGTGACAATATCAGAATAGACTATTCCTACCTTGGTTTTGACAAAGGCTGCTACCTTGAATTCCTTTCCCTTGACCATAGAATGCCGTGCTGACATTTCAAAAAAAGCGCTCGGTTTACCAGAGTTTTTTGTTATCTCCCCATTTTCATAAGTAGGATTTGCTACTTCGGCATAGACAAATCCATACTCCAGAATTTCATCAGAGCCAAAATCATATACATTTGCCGCAAACTGAACTCCATCTTCATCAATATCCTGAATAAATGCTATACTGAATCTTGGATTGGTCCTTGGAGTAAGCTCTTCCTTTTGACAGGAAAACAGAAGTGTTGTCAAGAGCAAGACCGATAAAATAATTTGACTTTTCATGATTGAATTTGATTAAAACCTTACTCCGATTAAAAATGAGAACATGATATGATCATATGTAGCCACCCTATTAAGAACATTTGCCGAAAAAGAATTTCTTAAATAATCCACCTGTAATTCAGAAACAAAGCCTATCCTGCTTTTAGAATTGAAATGCGTCCCGATTTTAACAGCGGGAGATACGACCTGTTCTGATTTGGTCATTATTGGTCTTTCATAAATAAAGGTGACAGACCCGTTTTGATAATGGTCATCAATCATTGAAAATTCACTGACAAATCTATTTGCCCTTAATGTCCCGCCAACTCCCATATAAGTCTCAGAATTACCTATTCTTAAAAGAGAATAATTGAAAAATATGGGTGCAAATATGGATGCTAATTTAAATGTTTCCGTTCCTGTCACATCTATATTTGAATCAATAAATTCTGTATTTAATGTGTTATTTTGAGAAGTAAATCCTATTGATGCATCAAATGAAAATCTGGGTGCCTTACGAAATTCATATAATTTAATTCCTGCCTGAATCATGGGAAATAGGTTTTTTTCAAAGACGTCATATCTTCCAATACCGCTAAAACTATTTGCCTTATTGGATAAATTGAGGCCTAAACTTGCCACTGTAGAAAATTTTAAAAAGGGTATCTTTTCAACATGTATCTGATATGACAGATTTTCACATAAATGATATTTTTGGAAAATTGAAATTAAATCCTGTTCATTAAAGCCTGTCGATAAAATACTTGTCTGCAATTGGGTACCGCAATCACCTGCCATCACACTGTTGAGGACTCCCAAATAAGGCTTCCTATTTGTATTTTTCACTTGCCTTCCTGACTCATCAAATGTCTTGAAGGAAAACTTTAACTCCACTTTCCGATTGCCATCATCCAAAAAATACCTACTCTTATAAGAGATTAAACTCAACTTACCAGAGAACACTATTTGGGCAAAAACTTTTCTTTCCAATTCAGGTAACTCTAAGCTCAAAAAAAGGCGTCCGTTATCCAACCCAAATCCTCTTATCTCTTCAGGTGTATATATTGATTCTTGATTGTTCCCTCGGTTAAATTTTATTGATTCTGAATAGTTAAAATCAAAATCCCGAGGAATTTCCCCATAAACTTTCTCTCCCGAATTGGTGATGATATAATCATTTTCTTGAGCCTTAATTTGACCGCTGATAAGAATAAATAGACTACAAAAAAACATTAAAAACGCATTTTGCTTTTTCATGGATTTGGGGATTAAGGAAGTATATTGTAAGCCAGAGGAACATCAAGTAATAAGCAAATCAGAATTAGATTCCCTTTCAGGATTTAAGTTTAATAAGTAAAATAATTAGGGTCAGTTTCATAAATTTTAAAACCTGGAGCATATGTATAAATTTTATTTTTATAGGTAACGGTTGATAATTGGTCATACCCCCAATAATAATCTCTGATATGGGACTCAGTAAAAGTTAACAAATCAATTTTTGAATATTGATGTCCATAAAAGAGAAATAACTGATTGTCTATAACGATAGGCTGATTGGTTGTTACCTCTCCCTTCCTATCGATTGTTTTAATCGTTATCCATTCTTCAGTTGCTGGCGAAAATTCCTGAATGACGTTAAAATCATCAGACCAATTAAGCAACCCGACAGCATAAAGCTTTCCTTGATATCTAAAAGTCTTCATGGTGCCCTGAAACCCAGTCAAAGGAATCGTTTTATCCATTTTTCCCCAAGTCTGACTGTTCAGATCAAATTTGAATCTTTCGGTTTGCTCTACAAGCGAAGAATTTACACGAGCAAATCCCCCGTCTAAATAAAGGGAATTCTCAGTTGCATACACATATTTGGGAATAACCAATCCTGTTGGCGGACTTGGAAGCTCTTTAATCTGAGCAGTAAATGGGTCAAATTCAATCAGTTTTATAAATTGCCAAGTATAGTCCCTGTTATAAGAGCCTATATAGATTTTTGAATTGGGAGCTAAAATTGCGAAAGCACCTGCAAGGTTTCTTACATTTGTGTCAACCTGCCTCACAGTTTTGAGCTTTTTAGTTTCAGGGTCAAAACTTATGATTTTGTTTTTCCAGATAAAAAATAATTTGTCCCCAACGGTTATCCCCCTTCCAAGGTCATCAAATGAAAACTCCGTTCCAAAAATATCGCCCACATCCAGAAAAGGAAGCGTGGGATTTGATACAATAAATTCTGCATAATTCTCAGACCGGATGCCAGCATTATTTGACCAAATTTTGACTTTTCTGGTAATTTCTGACTGCCCAAAACCCAATTCAAATCTGATACTATGTTCATTAGCCTCAACTGTATGAAAGGACATACCAGGAGGTTCCGAAATAAACTCATTTGTAAAGTATGGCCCCAATCTGAAATTTCTTCCAGTTAAAGTGTGTGAAGCCCCTATTTCTATTCTTCCCTCCAAAACTTGCCCTATATCAATTTCAGAAGGATTATAAGAAAATGCATTTTCCAGAAAATAATATTTACCACGAATAAGCAGATTTACTGATTGTTGTTTTTGGGGATTCTCATTTCTGGAACTAAAAACTATCTTTCCTTTTGACCATTCAACGATATTTATGTCATTATATGGCTGATCTTCAAACCTCACTGCTGCTATCGGAGACTCTAAATAATCCCCAAATATGGTAGCCACTCCATCAAAATCTGCATTTGGAGATTGTCCCAAATAAAAAACAGGGGCTTTGAATTTCATTGGCAATTCGACTTCGATCAGTTTTTGGGCAATCGCTATTGTAAATCGCGCTACCTCCGACTCTCCGGGCTGTAAGCTTTTTGGTATTATAGCTTTAAAGCTTGTTTCGGATATGTCAAATACATCAATCTTCATTTCCCTGTTACCGGAAATATTGAAATGATAATTTGCCGGATCTCTACTAAAATCTCTTCCAAATACCTGAATCGTATCCCCATAATAAACCTCAGTTGGCATTGATATCCTCTCAAAAATAAACCCACTAGACCCCAATGAAACAAATTCAGAAAGCTGTGACATTACCAGACCTTCCTTTGTCAGTAAATATGCAGCAACCCTGTATGTCTTACCATATTCCATCGAATGGGTGGCCCTCATTACAAAATTTCTTGGTGGGGACCCTTTTCTACTGATAATCTCACTGTTTTCAAGGTTTGGATTATAAGAACTCGAATACAAGAAGCCGTATTCCAATATAGATTCTGATCCATAATCAAATATATTGGCTGCAAATTCAACTCCCGAATTACTGATGCTTTGAATATAGGCAAGGCTAAAACGAGGCGTGGTCCTAGGTTTTATTTCATCATTTTGACAAGAAAAACTGATTACTGAAATTGTCACCAACAATAATCCTGATAAAACTCTTTCCATATAAAGACTTTTTAAAATCTGTACCCTAAAAGAAATAATGCTGAAAATTGATTGTATTTAGAGGTGTCGTTAATCAAATTAATTGTATATAAATTTGATTGGAAAAAACCCTGAAATTCAGTCACAAAAGTTCTTCTTTTTCCTTTCTTCCATTGGGCACCAGCTTTGAATGCCGGATTTAAAGCCTGATTTTTTCTTTCTACGAATCCGTCAAAAATCAATAATGTAAAAAAATCATTTTTGAGAGAGTAATCCATAATCGAAAAATCTATTTTTTGTCTTGTAGAACTAAATATCCCGCCCAAACCTACATAAACTTCTGATGTTCCTAGATTAACAAATGAATAATTGAAATATAAAGGAACCAAAACGGTTAATTCTTTGAAAACTTCAGTGCCGTAAACTATATCTTCTCCAGTTTCAAACCTCGAATCCACAGAAGTCTTCCCATAATTGAGGCCTACACCAAAATCAATGGAAAAATTTTTGATGTCCGGAATTTGCTGAATTCTAATTCCCGTCACTAGTGTGGGAGATACAATGTTGCTAAAACTATCTGCCCTTTCAGAATGCTTCTCCTGTTTAATTATACCTTGAAATACAGTTCCAGCTAGTACAAAAGGATAAATCTTAACCTTTTCCAAGACAATTGAATCTGAATTATTATTCGTATAGTCATCATAAAAACAATCATGACATTTTTCGAACCCAATACCGAAAGAATTTAGGTGCAGAAAAAAAATAAGTACCCAAACAAAACCCTTTTTAAAAACCATAGTGAATATGTTGTTTTTAGGTTAGTCAAAATTTCGGTTTAAAAGCTATTCCTAATTATTTGGGCTAATTCTAAGTAAAAAAAACATCTAAAAAAATAAGGGAAATCTACACGATAGATCTCCCCTATTTAAATGATTGATAATCAGTAAATTTATTTTATTTTATCCCGTAAAAATCTTCAAAATATCATTACCAATGGCAAAGACCATCAGTGCCAACAACATCACCATACCCACCTTTTGGGCGTTCTCTAGAAACTTATCGGAAGGGGCCTGACCTGATACCATTTCATAAAGGAGAAACATTACATGTCCCCCATCCAATGCCGGTATTGGTAATAAATTCATAAATGCCAAAATCATGGAAATCAAACCTGTAATGCTCCAAAATTTGACCCAATCCCATCTGCTTCCATAGATCTTTGCCATTCCTATAGGACCACTAACATTTTTGGCAGATACTTCTCCTGTGAACATTTTACCCAATGCCCTGGCATTGATAATTACCACTCCAAAAGCCCTTTCCGTACCCTTGACAATAGATTCACCAATCGCATATTTTTGGACTACAGGATCTATGGGAGCATTGAGAAAGCCCAAAGTCCCCTCTTTACTGATTTGTACCTCTTTTTCAATTTTTTGCCCATTTCTATCCACCAATAAATTGGCCTGCTCACCCTTCATTTGAGATAATGTAGCCTGCAATTCATTGATATATGAAACTTCTTGATCATTGATGGATAAAATTCTGTCTCCATTTTGTAAACCTGATTTTTCAGCTTCACTGCCAGGAGAAATTTCCATCACTTTAATGGGATGCCTGATATCCAAAAACTGCCCCATACTTTCTTCATTGGAAAAGGAATTAATAAATCCTCTCGGAATTTCAATTTTGAGGACTTCTCCATTTCGGTCAACTGTGTAGTAGCCCTCAGAACTGAGAAGCGCGTTGCCACTGCTGAGGTCTCCAAGTGTCTTATATGGCTCTCCGCTAATATCCAATATTCGATCCCCATCTTGGAAACCAATCTCTTGACCTATTTCATAAGCAACTATTCCATACTCAATTACCTGATCTCTTGAATAATAGGTTTCGCCTCTTTGATGTACCAAAATAACAAAGATCACTATCCCGGTTACTACATTGACAATGATTCCGCCCAACATGACAATCAGCCGTTGCCATGCAGGCTTAGATCTAAATTCCCAAGGCTGTGGTTCAGAAGATAATTGTTCGGTATCCATGGACTCGTCCACCATTCCAGAGATCTTTACAAAACCTCCCAAAGGAATAGCACCTATGGAGTATTCTGTCTCTCCCCATTTAAATCCAACTATTTTTGGTGGAAATCCGATGGAAAATTTTTCCACACGCATACCAAACATCTTGGCAGTCAATAAATGACCCAATTCATGTAATCCAACTAAAATTGACAAACCCAGAATTAACTGGGCTACCATTATCAATGTATCCATTATATATTTTTCTTAATTAATTCTTCAGTTATAATTCTGGACATGTTGTCCGTTTCTATATAATCCAATAAACTTGGTTTTTGGATAAATGTTACTTTTTCTAACGTTTTCTCAATCAAATCTGACATTTCAAGAAAACCAACTTTATCCTGCAAGAAAGCAGCTACAACTATTTCATTTGCAGCATTTAACATGCATGGGGCATTTCCTCCTCTTTTGAGGGCCTCAAACGCCAATCCTAAATTTTGAAAAGTTTCCATATCTGGTTTTTCAAAAGTTAAACTTGGATAATTAGCAAAATCAAATCTTGGAAAGTCAACTTTTAATCTTTGAGGATAGCTCAAAGCAAACTGTATGGGGATACGCATATCAGGCAATCCAAGTTGCGCCTTGATCGAGCCATCCTCAAATTGTACCAATGAATGAATAATGGATTGGGGATGAACGATTACCTCAATTTGATCTATGGAAACACCAAACAGCCATTTGGCCTCAATGACCTCAAGCCCCTTGTTCATCAATGAGGCAGAATCAATTGTAATCTTCGCACCCATATCCCAATTGGGATGTTTCAAAGCCTGGGCTTTGGTCACATGCTCCAAAAATGCTTTGTCTTTTCCTCTAAAAGGCCCACCAGAAGCTGTCAGAATAATCTTTTCAATAGGATTGTGAAATTCTCCTACCAAACATTGAAATATCGCTGAATGCTCTGAATCAACAGGATAGATATTTACACCCTTTTCTCTTGCCAATTGAGTAACAAACTCACCTGCCACTACTAGGGTTTCTTTATTGGCGAGGGCAATCTGCTTTCCTGCTTCAATGGCTTTGATGGTAGGAATCAGCCCTGAATAACCTACCAAAGCGGTAAGCACCAAGTCGATGCCTTCCATGGTTACTACATCAGCAATTGCCTTATCTCCCGCAAAAACTTTGATATCCTTAAGAAATAAAGCATCTTTTACTTTTTGATACAGACTTTCATTCCCAATAACCACACAATTTGGCTGGAATTTCAGCGCCTGTTCAATCAATAAATCTGCATTATTTTGGGCAGTCAGGACTTCTACTTGAAAATTTTCGGGGTGGGCTTGGATGACATCCAGGGTTTGGGTTCCGATACTACCTGTTGAGCCTAAAATGGCTACATTCTTTTTTCCTGACATTAATTCAAATTGAATTACCAGGGTGACAACAAACACAATATTTGCTGACAATCCCTACTTTTCTAATTTGACAAAATTACAAGGTTAAAAGACTTTTCCTTTAATTTTTCCTGTCTTTTTGAAAGTTTATAAATTTACCATTTAATTAGATACAGAGAACTTGGCTTTTTTTTATTTGTATATCAACCTAAAATTGAATAGTCCGTAATGGAAAATATGCTTAAAAACATCAAAATCGTTCTTTTGGCCTTTACAGCGGGTATCGCTGGGGCTTGGGTATTTCAACAATTTTCAAATAATGAAATGGTCACCGAGACCAATGAAGCATTGTTTAGGGAAACGCCAAAGTATCAAGTAGGTTATGTGGAAGCACCACGGGAGGTTGTCGATAACCCAATTTCATTTGTGGAAGCTTCGGAAAAAAGTACCCCCTCCGTGGTTTTCATAAAGAATTTTTCAGGGACAGACCAAAGAAGGTATAGCATATTCGATTATTTTTTTGGAACAGGTCCAAATCAGAGAGTAAGCACAGGTTCAGGAGTAATTATTAGCAAAGACGGCTACATCATTACAAATAATCATGTGGTGGATAGGGCAGAAACGATTGAGGTGGTGCATCAAAAGAGGACCTATACTGCCAAATTGATCGGTACGGACAAAAATACAGATATAGCAGTGTTGAAGGTGGAAACTGATAATCTGCCAGCTATCCAACAGGGCAGCAGCAGGAACCTTAAAATCGGCGAGTGGGTCATTGCTGTTGGAAACCCCTTTAACTTAACCTCCACCGTGACTGCAGGAATCGTTTCTGCTAAAGAAAGACAAATCAATATTTTAGGGGGTGAATTCCCATTGGAATCATTTATTCAAACTGATGCACCCATCAATCCGGGAAACTCGGGAGGGGCATTGGTCAATATCAGAGGTGAATTGGTAGGAATCAATACAGCGATTCTTTCCCGAACAGGATCCTACACAGGTTATGGATTTGCTGTACCAGTTGACATTGCTATGAAAATCGCCAATGACCTGATCAAATTTGGTGAAGTACAAAAAGCCATCCCGGGTTTGGAAGCTGTCGAAATAACGCCTGAACTTGCCGAGGAGATGGGGCTCAAAACTTTGGATGGAGTGATCATCACCCACGTGGTAAGGGGCGGTGCAAGCGAAAAAGCAGGACTTCAGCGCAATGATGTCATTACCAAGATTGAAAATATTGACATTACTGGAAAAGGTACTTTTGAGGAAGTTCTTTCCTATTACTATCCTGGAGATAATATTCGAATTCAATTTCAAAGGAAAAATGAAAATAAAACTGCCCAGCTTGCATTACAGAACTTAGAAGGAGGTACTGGAATAATCAAAAGAGAATATTTCTCTTCCAATATTTTGGGTGCACAACTTGAAGCAGTAAATACGCTTGAAAAAGATAGGCTAGGTATTGATTTTGGGATAAAAATTACCGGTATGACGCGAGGCTATTTGAGGGATTTAGGTCTGAATAATGGCTTTGTCATCACCCAAATTAATGGTGACCCGGCAAGAAATCCTGAGGAAGTGGGCAAATTTCTTGAAAAATTCAGTGGAAGACTGAGATTGGAAGGAGTATCTCCAAATGGTCAACCGTTTATGCAATCCTATAATGTGAGATAATTTGTTTAAATTATAGCTGAATTTACATTTGAATTAAATCCTCTAATTGGTTTATTCATGAATCTCTCAAAACTTAAACGCATAATAAAACCATGAAAATTCTTCCTCCTACATGCGAAAAGTGCTTTGATGATTTCCAACAGGCATTAGATGAGTTGAGGGAAGTAATCAGACCTTTAAGGAATACCCCCCTTGATCCCAAAGCCCAACACAAAGTTATCAGGACATTTGAGCTGACACACGAACTTGCTTTGAAGACAATGGCCGAATTCTTTAAAAAACAAGGGAGACCTCCATTTTCAGGATCTAGAGATGCCACTGTAGAAGCTTTCAATGAAGATTTGATTGATAATGGCAAAGGTTGGCTTGACATCATTATTGAAAGAATAAAATTCAACCCCTTATACCCTGAGGATTATGAAGCGGAATTCAGCCAGAATATCATCAAAAAACACATTCTTTTGTTGGAGAATTTTGAAAGGAAAATGATTGAAAAGTTAAACAACAGCTAAGCAAAAAAAATATTTCAAAAATATTTCAATTGTCTTGTAGCACTTTTGAAGAATTTTTCGTCAGGGGAGAGTAGCGTTATTACAACATCATTTTCTTTAACTGTTATTTGCCATGAAAACAACCCTCCTCCCCCTAATTAGCAGACCACTCAATCTGGTATTGGCTCTCATGATGTTTTTGGTTTTACCATCCTGTCATGATGAAGTAAGTAGTACAGTCACTTATAGAACTTCCATCCCAGTTTATTTGGAAATGAGCACAGTCAGAACTTCAGATATTATTATCGAATCTGGAAGGGAACTGGACAACCCAGGCAAAATTTACATTTATGGTGATTTTTTATTTGTCAATGAACCCAACAAAGGAATCCATATTCTTGACAACTCCAACCCTGCTTCACCTGTAAACATCAATTTTATCAATATCCCCGGAAATGTGGATTTGGCTGTAAATACGGATATTCTATATGCCGACAGCTATGTGGATTTACTTGCTTTTGACATTTCAGATCCTAGAAATATCAAAAAAGTCAACAGGGTTGAGGATGTATTTATGCACATGTATAGCAATCATGCAACCAATACCATTATTACCTGGAAAGACACCGTAATGACCTCTGACTCTGATATGATGTTTGGCTGGCGGGGAAGATGGGGAGGTATGTGGATGGTTCAATCAGCAGATGCGAGTTTTAGAGGTAATAGTGGCGGTGCTCAAAGCTATGGCCAAGGTGGTTCTATGGCTAGGTTTACATTGATGAGTGGTCATCTATATGCTGTGGATGATTATAGCCTGCGGGTCTTTGATGTCATGCAGGAAGACGATCCCAAACATCTTAAAAACATTGATCTAGGTTGGGGTATTGAAACTATTTTCCCTTTCAAAGACAAACTTTTTATAGGTTCAAATACCGGTATGCATATTTATGATGCCAGCAATCCATCTGACCCCAAAGTCATGTCAGTGTATCAGCATATCACTGCCTGCGACCCTGTGGTAGTCAACGATGTTCATGCCTTCGTGACTTTAAGATCAGGTATGTTTTGCAGGATGGGAGTAGATGAACTTCAGGTGGTGGACATCACGGATCTTTATCGACCAACTTTGGTAAAAGCCTATCCCATGTTGAATCCCCATGGCTTGGCTTTGGCAGGTGATTATCTCTATGTGGCTGAAGGAAAACATGGTCTAAAAAGCTTTAATGTGGCCGATGTTTTCAATATTGACAAAAACCAATTGGAGTTCCTTAAATCCATGAAATCAGTGGACATTATTCCAGGACCAAAATCTCTGATTGTCATCGGCCCGGATGGTGTTTGCCAGTTTGATTATTCTACCCCTTCAGTCTTAAAACCCTTGAGCTGTATCCAGGTTAAAAATCCTGTCATTGTTTGATCAACTAAACCCTCCAAAGGTTAAAACCTTTGGAGGGTTTCCTTTAAAAGTAATCCAATCATTAGAAAGTATGAATTTCATGAAAACAGAAATTGGCCCTTTATTTTTTCTTGTTTTCCTATTTGGTTTTAGCCCTGCCTTTTCTCAAAATGGGGCTTATATCAATCATACTGAGTTTGGGACAATGATTGGTAGGGTGAAAGTTTGGGACAATAATTTTGATCCAAGAATAAATTTTTCATTTCAAACCTTTAACGGTGTAAAGATTGACCAACACCATGCTGTAGGATTTTTGGTGGGTTTGAATACTTATCCTAGTTTTAATTTGGTGCCAATGGCTTTTGGCTGGAGGGGATTTTTGGAAAAGGGAAAAAGAAATACCCCCTTTGCAGGTTTTGATATAGGAAAGGGTTCTGCGATTTTGGAAAAAAGGGAAGTCAATGAATGGAGTGAGACATGGTATGAGGGTGGGTTTTTGGTTAGTCCCCAAATAGGTATCAGACGAAACTCCAAAAAAAGAAACCATGCATTTACTTGGAGTTTGGGATTTAAAAGACAGCATGCTTTCTTTTATGAAGGGGTAAGGGATTTTTTTGGTACCACAAACAGTCCAGGCAGCAATTTACCGCCGGGTTTCAGTTCTGTCCGCGAAGAATCGTATGTATTCAATAATCTATTAGTCAAATGGGGGGTAATGTTTTAAAATCAGAAAAGGCAATTCCGAAATGGAAATGCCTTTTCTGATTTTAATTGTTTACCTGTTTAATTTCTCCACTTACCACCACCGACATAAAAACCGACTGCTATGCCCAAGTAGGCGTTACCTGTTTCACCGATTACTGTCCCTTGTGTATTAATGAGTTCAGATTTTGGAACCAAATTATAGTCCAATGATAGCCTGAATTTTGCAGCTTCAAATCCTGCTCTTAGTACGGGTGCAAAAGCAGAATTGCCGGACAATGTGCCATAATCATCCGGGTCAACTGTTGTGTCGAACTCAACACTTGCAAAATTCATCCACCCTAGGCCCGCTCCAACAAACGGGGCAAAATTACTCCCAGCCGTTTTGAAGTAATAATCATAAGTTAAAACATAAGATCCATTTATTGCGACCTTAGCACTTCCATCATCCGAATTGGAATAAATAACCAAATCCCGTACCATGGCAGCACCCCCAATTCTTAACCCAATATTCATGTTGTCCTGAATATTGTATTTGGGTTCCAAATAAAACAACATCCCACCCCCGCCTGCCATCGGAACGGTATATCCTAAATCCAATCCAACCCTAAATTTTCCCTTTTCCTGGCCATTGGCAGTAAAGCTAAAACCAAAAATCAGGACAGCTAAAACTACAATTACATTTTTCATAGTGTGATTTTTTATAGTTAAAATAAAGTAAAACAAAGTAAAAATAACAATTTTAGACTCAAAATAACTCAAATGCAATGGAAATGTTTAATATTTGAAAATTGAAATTTTTATTCCTGAGACATGTTAGAAGTAAATGGATTGGTCAAAAAATACGGTAAACTCAATGCCGTGAATAATATCACTTTCAAATTGAATGGTGGCGAGGTAGTGGGTCTATTGGGTCCTAACGGTGCGGGAAAAAGCACAACGATGAAATGTATCGTTGGGTTGCTGAGAAAAACTTCGGGTGAAATCACCATAGGAGGTCATGACCACTTGTCGGTAGCTGCCAAAAGACTTTTTTCCTACATTCCTGAGACTCCTCATGTATATGACCTGTTGACCATCAAGGAGCATTTGCAATTTATCGCCCAGGCATATTCGGTCAAAGATTGGCAAACAAAAGCCCAAGAATGGATGGAGCTCTACGACCTTACTGATAAGCAGGATAAATTGGGCCGGGATTTATCCAAAGGGATGAGACAAAAAGTTTCCATCTGTTGTGCCCTATTGCCTGATCCACAGGTTTTGTTTTTTGATGAACCCATGATCGGACTTGATCCCAAAGCCATCAAAAATACCAAGAAGATCTTCAAAGAATTGAAAGAAAAAGGAAAGACAATATTGGTGAGCACACATTTGATAGATGGTGTGGAACATATTGCTGACAGGATCATGATCATGAAAGATGGCAATATCATAGGAAATGACACCCTATCGAACCTTAAAGCCACATTCAACAGTGGTGCAGATTCATCTTTAGAGGACTTGTTTTTAGAATTGACAAAGGATGAATGAGTTTAAGCTTTTACTTCGAAAGGATCTCTTTATCCTGATCAACAATATCAAACTTATTCTAAAGAATCCGTTGCGGTTGTTGCCATACCTATTTGTGGTAGGTTACTTCAGTTTTTTTTACCTCAGGAGAGGAACAAAAAAAACGGAATCAGGCGACTTGGACATGGATCAGTTCCAGGAAGCCGCAGATCAGATTGGTGAAATTAGTTTTGCCCAACAGAATCTTCTGGGGGGTGTCACGCTATTAGCTTTGGGTTTTTTAATGTTCCAATTGTTCAAGGCTACCAAAAAGAATGTAAGTTTTTTCAGCATGGCTGATGTCAATCTTTTATTCACTTCCCCCGCTGCCCCTTCAAAAATTCTGCTTTACTACATGATCAGATCTATCTTCCCTGCGGTAGGTGGCAGTTTTATTTTTGTTTTATACAGCACCGCCCAACTCAATGAAATGTATGATTTCAACATTTGGAATCTCTTGTTGATGTCTATGGGATTGACCTTGTTTTTCTTTATCCTCTCCCCTATTCGTTTTTTGGTTTATACCCTCAATACCAAATATGATATTTTACCTTATGTCAAAAACGGGGTGTTTGCCTTAGGGGGAATTTTATCCCTGATGATTTTGATCCCCGGGATAATGGCGGAAAAATTCTGGCAGGGAATGTTTTCATGGATAGGATCCAAATGGTTTGATTTCTTCCCTTTGGTAGGTTGGAGTCGGGGAATCATCACCTACTTGGGCCATGAAAATATCTGGATTGCTTTTGGGTTTATTGCAGTGTATATACTTTCATTCTTGCTGATAGTGAATTTGGTGATAGTCCATTCAGGATACTATTATGAAGACGTATTGGAATCCACCAAATCCAATGAGGAGGTCAAAGAAAAAGTGAAAGGCAAGCGGGAAGCATCTGAATCTTCCATGAGTCTGAATACCAAAAAGAAACTGGACCTGAAGGATTTCGGGACCGGTGCAGTAGCGCTATATTGGCGAAATTATGTCCACAGTTCCCGACAGGATTTTCATCCGCTTTTTGGGCTGTATGGGTTGATATTTGCAGGTATTGGTATTGTGATGGCTATTCTCTCAAATTTTGATTGGTTCAACCACGCCATCATTTATGGGTATTTGGCCATGATGCTTGGATTCTATTTTCTTGCAGGAATGGGGCGGACAAATGTAGGAGATCTAAAAAAGCCGTTTTTCATCCTTATCCCCGCCTCTTGGCCTTCCAAATTCTGGAATATCATCAAATTGGACATTTATCAGACTTTGATCTTTGCAGTGATCCTGATCATCCCAACAGTCCTAATTGCCCAATTGAGCTGGGGTTTGATGATTCTTTTCCCTTTTTGTATGGGGACATTTTACATAGCCGGGTTTGGGATTACCTTGACCACTCAGGTCGGATTTGATGAGGGCTGGGACCGCAAACTGATCAAACCATTAATTGTGGGTGGGGTTTTAATTTTCGGTATTCTACCCTCCTTGGCAGCAGGAGTTTTCGGTTACATCATCTCCCAACAGGTAGTATATGCATTTCTGGCCACAGGAATGGGAATGACCCTAGTCGCAGCTGTTATGCTGCATGTGGCTTTGGATATTGTGAGTAGGTTGGAGTTTAAGGAGATTTAATGCATATGTCAGATGACCGATGACGGATGTTGGGTTAGTCGGAAGGCGGAAGTCGGAAGAATCCACACCCTGAGGCTAAATATATGAAACCTTTGAGGTCTTCCCTACCGCGACGCTAGGACCTCGAAGGTTTTTGATTCTAAAAAATCCATCAAAATTCTCAAATAAAGCATACTCCTTGCCCTCAAGACCTTTGATTCCGCAAGTGCTGAATCAAAGGTCGCCTCTCCTTCTTTCTTGACTCCTCAATACTCGGGACAGGCTTTATTTCTAATCTTCTCGCTTCTCGGTTCTCGCCTCTCTCTTGTTTCTCAAATCTTAAATCTTAAATCTAAAATCTAAAATCTCCCCTCTCACTCCACCTCAATCCCATACTTCTGCAACAACCCCGACAATCCATCCAATGCAAACTTTGCTTTTTTGATCCTGTTGATTTCGGGATCGATGATGAAATTTTTTGCATGTCTGAAGTCTGCTTTTTCCATGATGGTATTCTCAAAAATAGCTCCTTTCAGGTCTGAGCCTTGGAAATCAGCTCCATTTAAATCCGCCTCCACAAAATCAGTTTCATACAACCGACAGTTCTTGAATCTGATATTTTTCAACTTGCACTGATAAAATGAGGTGTTGTCCAATAGGCAGTTTTCAAAATCAAGATCCAAACCTATCCCTTCACATTTATCAAACCGTAAACCCAAAAGCTTGCAATCCTTGAATTTCACTTCCTTCATAGCGGTTTTGAAAAGTTTAGCCAAACTTAGGTTACAATCCGAAAACTCACAATCTAAAAACCTACTGCCCGATAGGTCGACGTCTGAGAAATTACAGTTTTTAAAGGTACAGGATTCATATTCTCCTTTCTTGAACAGGGTCTGTGTGAAATCCTTATTGGAAAAAATCTGATCTTGGTGGTAAGTGGACATGTTTGCAAATATTTCATTTCTTTTGATAAAAGCAGGTCATAGCCTTAAATAATTTTTTATCCTTCATCTCTCTTTTGAATAGCGTTACAAACGCTGTACTCAGGGTCACAAAGCTACAAGCTTCGGACAACACCGTGTTTCTTAAAATCTTTTCTAATCGTTCATCACCCAAAGAGATTGCCACGTCGCGCTTAAAGGTATCTCACAAAATTAAGCAACCTGAAGTGCTCCTGCCAATGAAGTAAGCTTAGGAGCTATCACTTAGGTGAAGGCAGCGAAATTAATGTTACAAATCAATTGCCTCCTGCTTTAGCGGGAGGAAAAATGAGGCCTAATTTCTCCTGGCATTAGCCAAACATCATCGCCAACCTTATATCCTACTTTTCTGTTTTGGCTGTTGGTATTTTGTATTTATAAATGAATGGTCTGATTCCTATTGATAGGATCTATACCAAGATGTCATTCCTTTTCTGAATGTTTTTTCTAAAATGTTGGGGACTCGCTATGACGCAAGCCGCTTTCTTCCATCCTTCCTAAAATTTACCGACGCCCTTTATAGCTAAACAAACTACACTTCCGTCTTCCGTCCCATTCAACATCGGTCATCCGACATCAAACTCCCCTCAACCTCAACTTTTCCCCAAAAAAACCTTACTTTTATTTTTCAACAAAACCTAATAAACCCATGAAAGCTCTTGTCCTGGAATCTTACAATAATCTTGTCTACAAAGATGTACCTGAACCTGAATTTGAGCCCAATGAAGTGTTGGTCAGGGTGAAGGCATGTGGTATCTGTGGCAGTGATGTACATGGTATGGATGGAAGTTCGGGAAGGAGAAATCC
>NZ_JBGSXS010000050.1:0-11519 GCF_041751335.1 Aquiflexum sp. | reverse complement strand
CCAAGGAAGTACTCTACCACTGAGCTACGTCGGCTGGTAACATTCGCTCTGCTTATAAAAGCATAGAGCGGGAGACGAGGCTCGAACCCGCGACCTGCAGCTTGGAAGGCTGCCGCTCTACCAACTGAGCTACTCCCGCTTTTTGAAACGTTGTGCAAAACTACGAAAATATTTCGCATTTCACATTCGTGGGGGAAACAGGATTCGAACCTGTGAAGACATAAGTCAACGGATTTACAGTCCGTCCCAGTTGGCCGCTTTGGTATTCCCCCAACTGTTATCCGCTAATAATCAACTAATTTTGGTCTATTATCTTTCTTAACGGATGGCAAAATTATACCCTTTTCCTAAACATTCAAAATAATGTTAAAAAATTTCAAAGTTATTTTCGAAGACCCAATTTAACCATATAAAAATCAAGTATTTAATTTTCTTCGAGGTAGGTGGAGAGGAAAAATTCCTTATATCTCTTAGCTAATTCATCACTTTCTTCTTCATAGATTTTTTTGGCCATTTCCAAAACTCCAGGTTCATCAATGAAACCAACAAGCCCCATAAATGCTGTAATCCTTATATAATTGGCCTGGTGATTTGAAGCTATTTGAGAAAGGTTCTTGATTGCAGTTCCAGTATCTTCATTCGCGTTTTTTGCAAAGTAATCACCATAATAGCCTAGAAAATAGTATAAAGATTGACCACTCAAAATGGCCAACTTTTCATTGAACCAATTACCCTTTCCGGGAACAGTTTCTGTTATATAATAATCAGCAAGGGCTACCAATAACCTGATGTTTTTTTCATCCTCAAATCTTAGAGCTATCTCCGCCCGATTAAGATTTTTTCCATTTTCAAGGTATGCCCCCAAAGCTGCGCCTGCAACATAATAGGATGGGTGGTTCATCCATCTCAAAAAAGCTGGTGAATACTTGTCCGGACCTATGGCTGACAATATTTCAATTGCCCCCAATCTAACCGTATGTTTCGGGTCATTTTCTGCCATTTCAAACAGTCTGTCTTCCAAACCTGAAATAACTTCCATCCATTCGGGATTCTCAGCTAGTTTCATCAGGGCCAATTCCCTTATTGCCCAAAAGTCATCCTGTAAAGCGACTCCTAACAAATTGATGACCTCTTCATCATTTTTATATGCTGTCCCCAAACTATCAATAGCCTCATATCTAGCAACTCCCAAAATTGAATTTCTATATTGGTCTAAAAAAAACTGTAGCCCTCTATTAGATTTCTTTTCAGCCAAAATTTCAGATGCCTCATCAAAATACAGGGATTTTACCGGGGTCCCATTCTCAATTGCAAATTGTTGCCACTCCTTTTCTAATACCAGTTCCTTTTCAAAACGCTGACCTTCGTCATACCAACTTACTTTAAAAGGGATTTTGTATAAAGGAGTGTTTTCAAAATCCTGCCGTTGTGCTACTGTCAGGAGAAGGTTATCCGGTTGGCTGTAATCCACTTCATATTCCAATATAGGATGTCCAGAATCCAAAAACCATTGATTAAAAAACCAGTTCAGGTCCTGACCGGTAACATGCTCAAAAGCCAATCTTAAATCATGGACTTCTACTGAGGAATAAGCATGTTTTTGTAAGTAATAATTTAAGGAAGCAAAAAAAGCTTCATCACCAAGATGCCTTCTTAACATATGGAGAATCCTTCCACCTTTGGCGTAGGAATGGCTATCAAACATATCTTCATTGTTATTATAATAGAATCTGATAAGGTCCTCCTGCTTTGTTTTAGCTTCATCGAAATACTGCTCCATCTCTGACAAATGATGCATATCCGCACCATCCTTTCCTTCCTTGAACTCGTACCACAGATATTCGGAATAATTGGCAAAAGCTTCATTTAAAGTAAGGTTGGACCAGGATTCCGTTGTTACCAAATTCCCAAACCATTGATGAAACAATTCATGGGCAATAATCCCGTCCCATTCTGAATCTATGGCACCTCGCTCATCGAGGTTCAATTCTTCCATAAATACCGTGATAGTTGTGTTTTCCATGGCTCCCGATACAAAGTCACGAACAACAACCTGATCATATTTCTGCCACGGATATTTCACCCCCAATAAGTCGGAGAAAAACCCTATCATTTCTGGGGTGTTTTGAAAAACCCTTTTGGCACCTGCCTCAAACTCTTTCTCCACATAATAATTGACCTGCATTCCCTCCCAACTATCCTCTATCTCCACATAATCACCCACAATTACTGCTGCGAGGTAGGGTGCATGGGGCATATCCATAATCCAATGGTCTGTTCTGGTACCTTCTGGATTTAATTTTTTGGACTGCAACTTACCATTGCTTATCGTCCGGTATTTATCCTCCACTGTCAGTCTGATTTCTTGGGTCATTCTCTCATTTGGGGAATCGATGGTTGGAAACCATTTTGAATTGTGTTCGGTCTCACCTTGAGTCCAAATCAGCGTAGGTTTACTTGGCTCATCTCCTTTCGGATTTATGAAATAAAGCCCTTTAGTATCTGTAATGGCCGAACTGCCCGCTACTTCCCCTTCGTTTGGCTTTGCGGTATATTTGATTTTTACTTTTAGGGTATCATTTGAGGTAAATAACTTAGGCAGAAAACCGGTGAGTACTTTCGAATTATACTTGAAATTTAATTCACTCTCACCCCCATTTCCAAGTAGGGTAAAACCATGGATTTCAAAATCCTTTGCATCAAGGATAAGTTCTTTTTGAGGAAAAAAGTATGGCTTTAAAGTCAGTATTGCCTCACCTTTAACCCATTGATTTTCATAATCAAATGAAAGATCAAGTTCAGTGTGCAATAAATCAAAATCTTTTGTTCTTGAAGCTCTATATTCTGACAGCTGAAGTTCAAGTGAATGGATTAACTCCGCATTAGAAGTTGAATCAGTTTCAACATCTTGATTGAGTTCGGAATCATTAGTGATATCCGTCTCGGTCAACTTTTTGGAACTTTGGCAAGACCAAATCACTATTAATAGTAAAAAAAAGACTGACTTGGGTTTATAAAATCTCATGAAAATGCATTTTAAAGATTAATTGTATATTTATCGCAAATTAAAAGAAATGTATTCAGTTAGTATCAACAATTCAGTTTTTGAAGTAGAAAAATCCAAAGACAAACTCTCTGTCAATGGAAGTATTCTGGAATGGGATTTAAAGAAAACGGGAGATCGCCATTACCATTTAATCTATCAAAATCAGTCCTACAATCTGGAATTGGTAAGTTTGGACAGTGAAAAAAAAACCGTAAAACTGAAACTCAACAATAAACCCTGTGAAATAAGGATCAAGGATAAGTTTGATTTATTGTTGGAAAAGTTGGGTATGAATAATTTACAAAACAACTCCGCAAAAGAAATCAAAGCCCCAATGCCTGGATTGATTTTTGACATCAAAGTAAAGGAAGGAGATGAAGTTAGAAAAGGGGATCCTGTTTTGATTTTAGAGGCTATGAAAATGGAAAATATACTCAAATCACCTGGTGATGGTACTGTCAAAAAAATCAAAATCAAAAAAGGTGAAAGCGTTGAAAAAAATCAGGTCCTTATCCAATTTTAAACTTTATTCTGTTTAAATTTCTTTTGGAAGGCTTTATATTTGACGGATTTAAAAATTAACCTACTGAAATAAATAACCTCTTTTATACCAATTCAAAAATGAAATATAGCAGGATACTACTGAAATTGAGCGGAGAAGCTTTGATGGGTGAAAAAAAATACGGAATTGATTCAAAAAGACTGGAACAGTACGCCCAAGAAATCAGAAAAATCAAAGATTTGGGAGTAGAAGTAGCTATAGTCATAGGTGGGGGCAATATTTTCAGGGGAGTTCAAGCCGAGAACACAGGTATTGATAGGGTTCAGGGGGATTATATGGGCATGCTTGCCACTTTAATCAATGCCATGGCGCTCCAAAGTGCCTTGGAACAAAACGGCATGTTTACCCGTCTCATGTCCGGAATAAAAGTAGAAAGCGTCTGCGAACCATTTATCAGAAGAAGGGCAATTAGACACTTGGAAAAAGGCAGAATTGTTATTTTTGGCGCAGGTATAGGAAATCCTTATTTCACCACTGATTCGACAGCAAGTTTAAGAGCAATTGAAATCGAAGCAGATGTGGTTTTGAAAGGTACAAGAGTAGATGGCGTTTACACCGCCGATCCTGAAAAGGATAAAACTGCTACCAAATACAGTACACTATCCTTTCAGGAGGCTTATGAAAAAAACCTCAACATCATGGATATGACTGCTTTTACACTTTGTCAGGAAAACAACTTACCGATTGTGGTATTTGATATGAACAAGCCCGGCAACCTAAAGAAAATAGTCGAGGGACAAGATATCGGAACATTAATCACTTCAAATTAATCCGAAAAATCATGGAAGAAATTCAACTGCAACTGGAAGAAACCAAAGAACTGATGCAAAAAGCGGTGGACCATACTGCTGCTGAACTATTGAAAATACGAGCCGGAAAGGCCATGCCTAACATCCTCGATGGATTAATGGTGGCATATTACGGCACACCAACCCCTATCCAACAGGTAGCTTCTATAACCACTCCCGATGCCAGGACGCTTTCTGTCAAACCTTGGGAAAGAAACCTGATCGGCGAAATTGAAAGGTCTATCATCAATTCTGACCTAGGATTAGCACCACAGAACAATGGAGAAATCATCATTCTTACCATACCTCCAATGACTGAGGAAAGAAGAAAAATGTTGGTTAAGAATGCTAAGAATGAATGTGAATCAGGGAAAATTTCTATCCGAACCGTAAGGAAAGAAACCAATGATGCCTTAAAAAAACTTCAAAAGGATGGTGCTTCTGAGGATGAAGTGAAAAGAGCTGAAGATTCGGTGCAAAAGCTTACAGATCAATACTCTACAAAAATTGATGAACTTTTGACCAAAAAAGAACACGAGATAATGACAGTTTGATTATCAAAAAATCGTAAAGTTTATAAACCTGTTCCTTTTGGGACAGGTTTACTTTTCTAAAAGCCCTTCAATTCACAATCTCTTTAACTAACGCTACCAGCTTCTTCCCAGATCGTTGCGCGACATCAACCACATCTGCATGGGCAAATTCCTTCGCAACTTTGGGGATACTTTCATTGGTGATGACAGAAAATCCTAATACTTTCATACCCAAATGGATTGCAGCAATCACTTCGGGAACTGTACTCATGCCGACAGCATCGCCGCCAATTAACTTCAGAAACCTGATCTCAGCCTTTGTTTCTAAAACCGGTCCAGTGACACCCATGTAAGTTCCTCTTTTCAGTATTATATCCAGTTCTTCGGCTTTTGAAAAAGTTTGTTCTATCCACTCCTTATCGAATGGTTCGCTCATATCAGGAAACCTTGGACCGAACTCTTCCTCGTTGAAACCCCGCAGTGGATTATCTGGAAAACGGCTGATGAAATCTTCAATCAGCATCAGGTCACCGACTTCAAAATCAGTATTCAAACCTCCTGCTGCATTGGTGATGATCAACTTTTCAACCCCTAGAAGTTTCATAACCCGAATAGGAAAAACCACATTTGCCATGTCATAGCCTTCGTAATAATGAAAGCGACCTGCCATGGCAATGATTGGACTACCTTTCAAAAAACCATATATCAATTCACCCTTATGGCCCTCCACAGTTGAAACCGGAAAATGAGGGATTTCTGAATAAGGGATGATACTTTTTTCCTCAATATCATCTACCAAACCACCCAAACCGGAGCCAAGGATAATTCCAACTTTGGGTGTACCTCCAATTTTTTTTTTGATAAATTCAGCAGATTCCAAGCAGTGTCGAAGGTTATGGATTTTTTCCATTCAATTAAAAGGCTTTAAAAAGATTTCGATATGATTATAATTTCCTGATCAATTCTCTGATGATCAGACTCATTCCAGGCTCAGCGATAGCCGCAGCAGCAAGTACTTCTGAAATGGTGATTTTTTTGACTTTACCAGGTGTACAAAGGTCAGTGATAGCAGAAATGGCAAAAACTGTCAAATCCATATGTCGCGCTACAATCACTTCTGGAATGGTACTCATCCCTATGGCATCTGCACCGATTGTTCTCAGGTATTTATACTCAGCCTTGGTTTCCAAATTAGGTCCCTGCATGGCAGCATAGACTCCTTGATGAACCTTAAGGTTGTTTTGTTGGGCAATCTCTAATCCTTTATACAGTAATTTTAAGTCATAGGGTTCCGACATATCAGGAAACCTTACCCCAAACTCATCCAAGTTTTTCCCTCTTAAGGGATTCTCTGGAAATAAATCAATATGGTCATTGATGATCATCAAATCCCCGATACCGTAATCGGGATTCAAACCTCCTGCAGCATTGGAAACAAAAAGGTGATGGATCCCCAACTTTTTCAACACACGAACAGGAAAAGTCACCTCCTTCATGGAATATCCCTCATAGTAGTGAAATCTTCCTTGCATGGCAATCACTGATTTACCTGAAAGCCTTCCGATAATCAGTTTTCCATGGTGGCTTTCTACTGTTGAAATAGGAAAATACGGGATCTCATCGTAAGATATTTCCTTAATGATATCAATGTTTTGGATCAACTGTCCAAGACCAGTCCCCAATACAATCCCAATCTCCAAAGGCTCCGAATATATGTTTTGGATATGTTCAAATGCAAATTGAATCTGTTTAATGTAATCTACGCTTGGTTCCTGTCTCATAAATTTAATTTTTCTAAAGTTAATGATTTAGGTAAAATGAGGTTTAAGAAACTGTGAATTCATTTTGATCAAAAATAATAAAATACCAACTCTTGTTGTGAAAGAAATATGCTTTGCGATATACATGTATAAATTGCTTTCGGCGAATATACAATCTAACTTATCGCCAATGTCAAATTTCACCAAGATTTTTAATATGATATTTTTTCTTGATATAGATCAATCTCCCTTCAAAAAACACCCTCCATCTTTGTCTCAGAAATTTATAAACAAAACAACAATTAATTATGAGACCAGTAATATTGCTTTTTATGGGACTAGCTTGGTTAAGCTTATTCTCATGTCAGGAAAAAGAGAAACTCGTAGGAATGGAAATTCTCGGGGAGTGGAAAATTGATGGCAGAAGTACGGAAGTATTGCTCAATGGGGAGATTAAAACCTTAGCCGAATTGGGTATAGAAGTTTTTGGCCTAGAGGAGGAATCAGCCAAAACTTATGTGGAAGAATATCTGCAAAACCAGATTTTGGGCCCCTTGAGTCTAACGGATGCTGAAGTATCTTTTACTCAGACTTTGATGACTGTGAAGCAGGGAGGTGACCAAAAACAAAGTGATTGGCAATTACTAAATGACAAAACACTATTGAAGCTGAATTCTTTAGAAGAAAACCAAGTGGCTTATTTATTTAATTTCCGAATCAACGCAAGTCAGCAAATAAACCTGTCATGGGATTGGCAAGTACAGCATTTAAACGATCCTACTAAAGTTCATGATTTAGAACTTAAATTGAGGTTAATCAAATAATCTAAATGGGTAGATTTAAATAAGGGTGCCCCCGCTAATTTTTATGATTATTCACGGCCTGTCAAATTTTCTAATTTGGCAGGCCTATTCAATTAATTTCGCCATGTAGATTCTCAAAAAAAGTATTTTATTTATTTAAGTAAATTATGCCAGCCATTGTACACAGTTAATCCTTTTCGCTCAAATAGGTTGAAACATTTGGTTAACCATTTTAGTCAATTCCTCTTTTGGGAAGGGTGACTATCCCTCATTTGAAAATAATCAAACCTGACACTTACTCTTAAAAAGAATATACCTCAAATATGAATATAACAAGAATTGGTGGAGGAATTGCAGGTTTATCGACTGCTCTAGCCTTAAACAAACTTGGTTTTCAATGTGAATTGTATGAACGAGCTAAACAGCTAAATGAAGTTGGAGCGGGTATTTGGATGCAACCTAACGCTCTAAAAGTTTTAGATTGGTTAGGGTTGGGTATAATCGTTAGACAGAATGGTATGTTGTTAGACCAGGTTGGTATCACAAACTCGCAATTAGTCCCCTTTAAAAAAACCACACAGGAGGTAATGCAGGACGAAAAAGGTAATAAAATTGTCGCTATACACCGAGCAATTCTACAAAAGATACTATTTGAAGCTTTATCTAAGGATACTGTTAAACTAGGTTACGAATTCAATTCATTGGATTATAATGAAAATCAAGTGAAGATTTCTGTTGGCGATAAGGAAATAGTAACTGATTTGCTCATAGGTGCCGATGGAATAAACTCAAAAGTTAGAGGCTGTATCTTTTCAAATACTCCAAAAAGATTTTCTGGTCAAACTTGTTGGAGAGGCATTTCTGACATTATTCTTCCAAAAGAATTTCAAAACGCAGGCATTGAAAGTTGGGGAAAAAAGATACGATTTGGATTTTCTCAAATAACAGAAAATCGGGTTTATTGGTTTGCTGTAATCAATGCCAAACAAAATGAAACTGACAATACCGAAACAATTAAATCTGAATTACAACAGTTTTTTAAAAGCTTCCATCCTTTAGTTCTAAAAATCATTGACCAAACCAAAGCGGAGAAAATCATCAGAAGTGACATTTCAGACCTCAAAAGGTTAGATAAATGGCATAAACACAAAGTGGTTTTGGTAGGTGATGCAGCACACGCCACTACCCCAAATATGGGACAAGGAGCAGGACAGGGAATAGAAGATGCATATTATTTGGCTAACATTTTGGCCAAAAAAAATCACATTGATCAGACCTTAGATTTATTCGAATCAACCAGACGAGAAAAAGTTGACTATGTGGTAAATAATTCTTGGAGGTTTGGACAAATGGCTCATAGTAGTTTTGGTCAGTTGATAATGAAAACCATTATGAAATTAACGCCTGACAAAGTAATGAAACAGCAAATGAACAAACTCTATTCAATTCAGGAATCTTTTTAAAGGAAAAAAAATACTAGCCATAGCTTATAGAGCTTATGGCGGGAAATATGAAATTTTCAAGCTTTGTGCAATTAATTAAAATTAAGTTCATCCATTTTTCGAATAACTTCGGGAGTTTGGTATATGAAATTTTATTGTGAATTAAGCCAGTTTTCGTACTCAGCCAACCCTTTTTCACTCAAATAAGGCTGTAAAAATTGGTTAACTATTTTGGTGAATTCCGTTTTTTGGTAGGCGTGACTATCTGTCATTTGAAAATAAGCAAAATGGATACTTACGCTTATAAACATCATATAATCTAAATCATCATTGCTTATTTTTTGATTTAAATAATTTTCATCTCTCAAATACATGAGTAACTCCTTCCATTTCATTTTCCCAGCTTCATTCAAGGTATTTACCTTTTCAAACAGATTTGAAAAATTGCGTTTTAGCTCATTGTAGTCGATGGTTAAAAAAAGGTACTTCAGGTTGATGTCAAAGCTAAACTCAGGAAGCTCGAGAAAATAGCGCATCAAATTTGATAAATCATTTGAGGTCTGAAGAGCAGCAAGCTCCATATTCATTTCTTCAAATAGACTTGTTATAACATCTTCTTTTGTAGGAAAATGATAGGTGATATTACCATAACTCTTATTCATAGATTTCGCGACATCACGAAGGGTTACGTTCATAACTCCTTTTTCATTGAATAATAATCTGCTAACCTCGAGAATATGTTTTTTTGTTTCCATGTTGGAAAATTAGTCCATTTGGCCTATTTTTACAAAATAATTTTAGACCAAGTATGAAAAGTATATATAAATCAGCAAAATCAAAATCTAAACTCATGGAGCTTTATGATTAAAACTTGGATAGAACAATAGCCGTCATGACTGAAATCGAATATTACATTCACAGCACCTTTGGATTAGATAAAGCTTTTGCTGAAAAGGTGTCAGGATTATTTCAGAAGGTTGATCTTCCTAAAAGGTCTTTTTTCTCCAAGGGAGGAGGTTATTGTGAAAAAATGGGTTTTGTTCATCAGGGAATTTTACGGGAATTTGCCGAATTTGGAGATAAGGAAGTTACCCGATGGGTTGCTACGAAAGGTCATTTGATAATGGATAAACAGAGTTTTTTTATGCAAATGAAGGGAAAATGGAATATACAGGCATATACTGATTGTGAGATTTTTGTAATTAAAAGAAGTGATTACGACAGCATCGGAGAAATTGTCCCAAAATGGCATCAATTTGAAAAAGCATTTGTAACCAAGCAATTGGGTGAGATGGAAGACAGGATAAGTGAACAAATTGCGCTAAGTGCCGAGGAACGATATTTCAAACTGTTTATGAAAGACAGAAATTTATTCAATGAAGTGCCTTCCAAATTCCTTGCCTCGGTATTGGGTATGACTCCTGAAACATTCAGCAGGATCAGAAATAAACAATTGAGGCAATGATGTTTGAAGAGCTTAGTTTTAGAATTTCAGCTTTGGTGATCAAATTATCCAACTATTGTAGAGTGGCTTTATTTTGCACTTTTATCAATCTTTCGATAATTCCAAGCTTGAGTGATTCTGCATTCATGATACTTTTTTAAAACTTCTATTTTAAAGATAAATATTTCTGAATTTAAAAATTCCAAACTACATGATATTGATTAAATAGATTTAGTTTATTTTGATAAAGCTCTTCTCTAATTTGAGTTTCTCCCTTTATTAATTCTCCTTTGACCAAACTTAACGATTTCAAACAACAATTTGATTTTAAACAAAAAGGAAACTAATTGACTTTCCCAATTGTAATAGAAATCGAAAAAGGAAAATAAGACCCATTTCATGATCAAAATAATAGTCGGCACCAACCGCAAAAATTCCCTGTCATATAAGATTGCCTCCATGTATCAGGAAAACCTCTCCACTTTTGGCGCTGATTCTGAAATACTCAAATTGGAGGACCTGCCTCATGATTTTGCTTTTTCTGCACTTTATGAAAACAACGGGAAAAACGAAGCATACAATGATTTCCATCAAAAAGTAAAAGAGGGAAATAAGTTTGTTTTTATTGTCCCGGAATACAACGGTTCCTTTCCCGGAATACTTAAGTCCTTTATCGATGGAATGACTTATCCCAATTCTTTCAGGAACAAAAAATGCGCTTTGGTAGGCATTTCATCAGGAATTGGCGGGGGTGGCATCGCTTTGAGCCACCTCACCGACATCTTCCATTACCTTGGGATGCATGTACTTGCCCTCAAACCTAAACTGGCTAAGATTGAGGAAAATATGTCAGATAACCTGCTCACCAACAGGCTGTACAAGGAATTGCTTCACACCCAGGCAGAAATGCTGATCAACTTTTAATCAATCTACATTATCGTGTAAAAACCTATTATTTTTCAGAAATTCATTCTCGTCGGTCAGATTGAACCTCGAAAGATTTCTTTCTGAACTGTGCTGTACCTCTGCAAGTTTAACCTGCTTTCTTACAAAGGCCGGAGTTTCCAACTTATCCTTGAATTCTTCAGGGTGTTGGTTGAATGTCTTGATTCCTTTTAATCTTTCAAAACGTTCATGTGCC
>NZ_JBGSXS010000049.1:0-2855 GCF_041751335.1 Aquiflexum sp. | reverse complement strand
TGATGTCATTCCTTTTCTGAACATTTTAAAAATGTTGGGGACTCGGGATGACGAGAAACCCAATGTCATTGCCTTTTCTGAACATTTCCAAAATGTTTGGGACTTGAGGTGACAAGGCAAAGTTAATAGTTACGCTTAAATGCTATTCTAGTCTATTGCTACAAGTAAGTGATTGGTAACCAAGAGATTGGTAACCAAGAGAGAAATCCATTACCCTCTAGTTTTAGCTACTGTCATGTAATTAGGTTGCCCCCCTTTCTTGGCTCTGTGCTCCCCGTTACCTATGCAAGGCTTTGTCTCTTGGTTCTAATTTCTCGCTTTACGACTCGTTTTCTTACGCTCTCGTTTCTCGGCTCTCGATTCTCGCATCTGACACTCATGTCTCAAATCTCCCATCTCCCCTCCTAAGTCTTAATTTTTTCCTTATTTTTACCCTTAGATATAAAACCAACCAAAACGATATATTATGCCAGAGAATTTGTTGAAAGGAAAGCTAGGAATCATCACAGGAGCACTTGATGAAAACTCCATCGCCTGGAAAGCGGCTTTAAAAGCCTATGAACAAGGTGCCAAATTTGTCCTGACCAATGCACCGATTGCCATGAGAATGGGGGCCATCAAAGAATTGGCTGAACATTGCAACACCATCATTATTCCTGCCGATGCTACCTCCTTGGAAGACATCGAAAAATTGTATACCGAATCAAAAGAGTATTTGGGAGGAAACTTTGACTTTTTGCTGCATTCTATCGGTATGTCACCTAACATCCGAAAAGGACGCTCCTATGGTGACCTGAATTATGATTGGGTAAATAAATCCTATGATGTTTCCGCCGTTTCTTTTCACAAAATGATGCACATCGCTGAGAAAATGGATATCATGAATGAATGGGGTTCCATTCTCGGATTGTCATACATTGCTGCTCAAAGGGTTTATCCTTTCTATACAGATATGGCTGATGCCAAAGCATTGTTGGAAAGTATTGCAAGAGGTTATGGGTACAGGTATGGGAAATTGAAAAAAGTAAGGGTAAATACCATTTCCCAATCACCGACCAAAACCACTGCCGGAACAGGTATTGGCGGTTTCGATGCCTTCTACAATTTTGCCGAATCCATGTCACCATTAGGTAATGCCTCAGCAGAAGCCTGTGCGGATTATATCGTCACCATGTTTTCTGACCTCACCCGTTATGTTACCATGCAGAATCTCTTCCATGATGGAGGGTATTCTACTACCGGTATTTCGGAGGAATTAATGGAACAGTTTAGGGATGTGTAGGGAGAGCTTGAATTGGAAAAGCCTTAAATTGAAAGATTGGAATATTGAAAAATTGAGGGTGGCTTTCAATGAAATTGGCTTGCATCCCCTATTTAAAAGAGGATTCCAAAGATGTTTATGATTCTGGAGTAAGCATTCATGAGTTAGGGATACAATATTTGTGAATATACCATTTACAAAAGTATAATTAGAGAGGGTATAACCCTCTTTTTTTGTGGAAAAATATAAATCCAAATTTACTAAATGAAGCATGAAGTCATTTGGACAAAAGAAGCAGACACCACTTTAGGTGAAATAATCCTACATCTTTAAAAAGAATGGTATCAAAAATAAATCCTAAATTTTTTAGATAGAATTGAAAAATTAATCGAACTGATAAAAGAATATCCATATCTTTTTCCTGTTTCGAAAACCAAAGGGTTAAGAAGGGCAGTGATTAACAAACAATCCAGCCTTTTTTACAAGGTCGATCAAGATAAAATCATTGTCATCAGTGTCAGGAGTAACGCTAAGGGCCCTAAGAATTATCCTTCTTGATAAATTCAACATTTTCCAGAACCAATCCGTTTGCTGGGGCATGTATGGGGATTGTTCTGAGTTCAGGATAATTCAAAGACTTTATAATTTCCTCCAAACTTAATTTTCCCAACCCCAATTCCATCAATGCGGTTATCATTTTTCGAATTTGATACCTCAAAAATCCTTTTCCTTTTACTTTAAAGGTAAATGCCTGCTTGGGAATCAAACCCAATCCAGATTGAGCGTGTTGGACGACATCTGCCTCCATGATTTCCCTGAAATAATCATTGCTTACTTTATCAATAGAACAATAGCTTTGAAAGTTGTGTTTCCCTACAAAAAGCTTAGTGCCTTCTTTCATCAACCCAATATCCGGATAGCCCACAAAATACACCAAGTTAGCAGCGGCAAAAGGATGGAATTTCTCACCGAAGGCGAAATGGTAATGATATTCCTTGTAAGCAACATCCTGAATGATATTAAAATGCAATGGAACGGCATGAACTTCCAACAGCCTGATATCGGATGGAAGTATTGAATTGACGGATTCAAGGAGTTCAGGTGGCATTTCATGTTTCAGAAATAACTCAAATGCTCCCCTATTACAAGATACCCCGGCATCAGTTCTGCTTGCTCCAAGAAGCGTAAAATCTTCATGTCTGAGGATAAATCTGAAAGCTTTTTCCAATGTCCCTTGAATGGTTTTGACCCCATTCTGCTTTTGCCATCCGTGATATCCTATTCCAAGGTATTGAATATAGAATAAGTAAGTGAAGGGTCGGGACTGCATGCTTGCAAATGAAAATAGTTTAGATTAAAAGATAATTTAAAAGTATAACGATAATACCAAATTGAAAAATTTAAAGAAAAAAATAACCTATTATAAAGCTTTAAACATAGATGAAAAATTTCGATTTAGTAGTAAAATCAATGCATAAAACACCTAAAACCATATTTTTAATAATTATTTTCGGTTTTTTAAAAAAAATTTTATTGATAAATGTCAAGAAAATAGAAATTTTTTATCAAAATTAAAATATTTAAATAATCAAAA
>NZ_JBGSXS010000048.1:0-3823 GCF_041751335.1 Aquiflexum sp. | reverse complement strand
GAACTGTTCGTTGATATTGGGGGGCCTCCAGGCAGAACCTAGATTTGAATTGAAAGTCAGGTTTCTGGTCAGTGCATATACTCCTCCAAAGAATGCGGAGTAATTGTTGAATCTGAAATCCCTCTCCTGAAGTTCGCCTCGGATTATCCTAGCTGCTTCCACATATCGGGAATCAAATCTCAATCCACCCTCCAATTCCAATGGACCATAGGTAAATTTTTCGATGGCATATATCCCAAGATTGATCATATCAAAATTTGGAATCAAAGGAATGACCCCTGTACCGGGGATGTTGGAGTTGGCTTGTTGCATCACTTGTGCACCTACAACGCCATCCCAGTTTTTTCGGGTCTGATGATTATAACTTAGATCGAGCGAATTGGTGAAAAGCACCATGTCCAAAGATGCTCTATCATTCAATTCACCCCTCCTTAGATCAAATTCCTGCCTATGGTTTCTCTGAAATGAATATTGAAAATTCAGCTTCGAACCATCTTTGAGATGGTAATGGATTTTTGCTTTGACCAGTTGATGGTCAACTTCTTGTTTTGGGTTTTGTATTTCGTATTTAAATTCCGGTTCTCTAAAAGGTCTGCCATTTTCAATAATACTTTCCAGGTCACTGAGATTACCGGTATGGGAGTCAGGTAAGATTCCTATTGTAGTCCTGAAATTACTCACATACAATTCTGTCCCTAATCTGCTGTTACTATATCCGACTGCACCTGAAAAATTTAACTCTTTGACACCGGTATTGCCGAGCATATAATCAGGTGTCTGTAAATTTCCTGCGATTTTTGATGATCCTTGAATCCTATAGCCAAGACCTTTTATCTTCTCAGATCCTCCTGTAAACGAAGCTGCTACGTTTAAACCAAGACCATTGGAAAATCCAATCAGGTCAAGTTCACCTTTTTGTATGGCCTTCACTGGTAATGGTGCTGGATTCACCAGAATCACCCCACCCATCGCATCAGCTCCGAACCTTACCGTTTCGGCACCTTTTACTACCGAAATTTCATTGGCTATAAAAGGATCTATTTCTGGTGCATGGTCGGCACCCCATTGCTGTCCTTCAAGCCGGACGCCATTATTCATGATCAAAATCCTATTACTGTGAAGGCCATGAATAACGGGTTTTTGGATGGTAGATCCTGATGAATATGTATTGAGACCAGGTATTTTACGGATAGATTCACCTAATGACTGTCCCCTGGATGATCTCAACACTTCACCATATATTGAGGAGACTGAGTTTGTGGTAATCAAGGCATCTTGATGTCCATGAATATCAACTCCATCCAATCTAATATCCTCAGCAACCATCCTGAAAGTGTAATTGCTGTTGTTTTTGATCTCAAGTTTTTCGATGTAGTCCTGATGTCCCAAATACTGAATTTTGATGGTATAGGTACCCGGGCAGATGTTGGACACTCTAAAAAGTCCGTTATAGTCAGTGACTACTCCGCTTTCATTTTCCAAAATCAATATAAAAGCCGACTCAATGGGTTCATTGTTTTCAGCGTGAATTACCTTTCCCCTTATGGTCAGGGTACAGAAATCCTGACCTAAAGCATTAAAGGTCAATAGAATAAAGAAAAGTAAAAGAATAAATGGCTTGTACATAAATGAAACTATGTTGCAAAAATAAGGAATTTCGCCCTTTTGGCCTAGCGTTAATGCAACTTTGTTTCAATTTTACATTTAAGAATATAGCTAAAATGAGGATCACTGAGAAAATCTTTCTTCAGGAATTTTTATCTTAATTTTTGTAAGCAATAACGGAGCGAAAATGTGAACCTACAAAAAAATGATTTTATGTTAGGATTTTTGTTTATTATATATTTTTTACATCCCATTGAATATCAATTATATTTTGACTTTATTTGACTATGCCAAATCCTGTTTGGCAGATCTATTTATCTAAAACTTATTCTATCATGATCAAAAAATTCTACAAATTTGTTGTGAAACCTGCTGGAATTGCAGTTTTCGCTCTAGCCTTTTTAACATTCTCCTGTCAGGAAGATGCTGAGTCACCTGTCTTGGAATCCCAAGACCAAATTATGAAATATAAGAATGGTGAAATCATTCCCGGGAGCTATATCGTAGTCTTAAAGCCCCAATCTATAGGTTTTAGGAGGGATGGAAGCTATCAAGACAACCAAGCTTTAATGAGAAAAAGTGCCTCGAGTATTTTGGCTAAATACAGAATTTCTGACCAAAACATAGGGGCAGTATATGCTGTAGCCTTAGATGGTTTTGGGGTGACATTAGATGGGAGCCAATTCGAATTGTTAAAGAATGACCCAACCGTCAGTTATATAGAACCGGACAGGGTGATGACTATCGCGCAAAAAGGTAAGCCAGGGGGAGGTGGCGGTAGTACCGCTCAGGAGATTCCTTGGGGAATAACAAGAGTTGGTGGCTCTGTAAATTATACCGGATCAAACGTGGCCTGGGTTATTGACACAGGAATCGACCTTACCCATCCGGATCTGAATGTCAACACTACTAATGGTTTTACTGCTTTTTCATCAGGAAGAGATGCCAACTTAAATGATGGTAACGGACATGGATCCCATGTGGCAGGTACAATTGCGGCAATAAACAACACGATTGGTGTTGTTGGTATCGCGGCAGGTGCAACTGTAGTCCCTGTTAAAGTTTTGGACTCAAGGGGTTCAGGTTCCTATTCAGGTGTCATAGCAGGAGTAGATTGGGTTGCATCTAAAGGAAAAATTGGAGACGTTGCCAATATGAGCTTGGGCGGGCCCGTTTCTCAGGCATTGGATGACGCTGTTTTGACTGCATCAAATAAAGGAATCATTTTCGTGATTGCGGCAGGTAATAGTTCTGCAAACGCAAATAACTATTCTCCTGCAAAGGTAAACGGTTCAAATATTTATACAATTTCTGCTTCTGACAGTGGCGATAATTTTGCCTCTTTTTCCAACTATGGTAATCCTCCTATCGAATATGCTGCTCCGGGAGTTAGCATCAAATCTACATGGAAAGGTGGCGCTTACAATACCATTAGTGGTACTTCAATGGCAGCCCCACATGCTGCTGGTGTACTTCTTTTGGGAGCAGCTAAAACCTCAGGATTTGTGAAAGGTGACAAGGACAGCACGCCTGACCCTATCATCTCGAGATAATTTTCCAAACAAAGAATATTTCTTAAACCGCCTACTTCACTGTGGGCGGTTTATTTTTTTCAATTCCCACAGAATATCTTCCAATCCGTTGAGTCTGATCTCATAGAGTGTGTGAAGCCACATGCCCAGTTTCCCCTCCGGAAAACCCTTGCCATGTAACCATACCAAATAATGCTCCGGTACATCGCAGAGTAACTTTCCTTTGTATTTTCCGAAAGGCATTGTCTTGGTCACTAAGTCCAATAAGATCTGCTTATCCATTAAGTCCTTTTAGTTGATTAGATTTGAATTCCGTTCTATTTTCAAGACCATAATAACTGCTTTTCTTTTATAAACTGTTCTACATTTGCCATAATTATATTTATTAACAGAATTTTAAACAAATGGAACCCCTATGAAAACATTAATTCTATCATTTTTGATTTTTTTTCAGTTGAGTTTTGTAGCCAATAGTCAAGAACTTACAGGAAGTTGGAAAGGAATGCTAGAAGTAATGGGCCAAAAGTTACCATTGGTTTTTCATTTTGATCTTGAAGGTGAGGAATGGAAAGGAACTATGGACAGTCCTAATCAGGGGGCAAAAGGAATCGCTTTAAGTAAGGTTTTGTTCAATGGATTCATGCTCAATTTTGAATTGGCAGCAGGGGGTATTAGTTACGAAGGAA